>JBBSFO010000488.1:0-4395 GCA_038238655.1 Thermomicrobiales bacterium
ATGATTGCAGCAGCAACATAGCATCCTTGTGCATAGCAGGTGGTTGCCTCTTCGAGTGTGTTGCGTACTCCAGGGGGAGCTTCGGTTTTCCCGTCGTCAATTCCGCGATAGGGAAGCGTCTTGACGTTCCCGTCTTTTCCCCGATAGTAAAAGACGACACCCTGACACCCTTCGTTAAGGCATTTGCGGACGCTTACGAACGTGTTATGGTCAACAATTGTGTCTTCCGATAGCGGCGCAAGCGTCCCTGTATGCCCGCAGTAGGGACAAGGTGGCAATGCCTTCCGGTCGGCAGTGGCTTCTCCCGGAGAAGGATCTGGTAAGGGGTGGACATTCATCAGGTCCTCCATTGTCTCGGAAAACGCCGTGACCGGTCTGCGCATTCTAGACCCGAGACGCGCCACGGTCAATCCATAGGTCTGCCATCCGCCATGACATTGACGAAGCATCCCGCGCTCGCGTATGGTATGCGCAAGAACGCTGTGATGCAGAAACAACGATTGTGAAGGCCACGGGGATCAATCCACCGGTGCGGTTCGCGCGAACCGAAGGAGTGTGCGGGCATGGCGACGATCTCGGTCGGTAAGCGGACAGCAACGGTCTCGACACGCTCGTCTGCCCAGCGTCTGCTCGGGCGCGATTGGCGATTGGCATGGCTTTTCCTGTTGCCGCTGACGGTCGTAATGGTCGGCCTGATCGCCTATCCGTTTGTCGCTGCAATCGTGCTCAGTTTGCAGCACAAGGTCGTCGGTGGCCCGGCGACATGGGTCGGCTTCCGCAACTATCGCGATCTCCTCGTCGGCAAGCAGTACAGCGAGGTCTTCCGCAAGTCCGTCTGGGTATCGTTCCTCTACACGGTGGTCGCGATCTGCATCAAAATGACCCTCGGTATGTGTATGGCGCTGCTCCTGAACGAGAAGTTTCGCGGCCGGATGATTATGCGGGCGGTCTTGTTTCTCCCCTGGGCGATGCCGACGCTGATTACCGCACTCACCTGGCGCTGGATTTACGACGGCACCCCGAACGGGTTGTTGAATCTGATCCGGATTGATTACTTCCAACAAGACACGCTGACGCAGTTCCTCGCTAATCCGCGCCTTGCCCTTTGGTCCGTGATCGCCGTCGTTGTTTGGCAGGGCACGCCGTTCTACACGATGATGCTCCTTGCCGGGATGCAGGCAATCCCCGCCGAACAATACGAGGCAGCGTCCATGGACGGCGCGAGTGTCTTTCAGAGGTTCGTCTCGATCACGCTGCCGAGCCTCAGGCCGGTCATCATTATCACCTCCTTGCTCTCGACGATCTGGACGGCGAACAGCATCAACTTCGTCTTTATCCTCACACGCGGTGGCCCCGCCAATGCAACGATGACCTTCCCGATGCTTGCCTACGAGATCGGTATTGATGGCGCGCGGCAGTTGGGGACGGCAGCAGCCGTCTCGGTGATGTTCTTCCCACTTTTCATCGTCGCTATCTTCTTTTTGACGAAGCGGATGCTCTCGTCCGAAGCACGGGCATAACGCCGGGAGGCGCAAATGGCGATTACCGCACCGGCACGTACCCAAACCCAACGCCGCGCCGTCAGCACATGGTGGACGCGCAACGGCCTTCGCACCATCGTGATGGTCGTCGGCCTCGGCATCTTCACGGTCTGGACCCTGTTTCCCTTCCTCTGGATCATCGAAACCTCGATCAAAACGAATCGGGACCTCTATCAGCAGGCATCGCTCCTGCCGAAGCATGTCACCGGCGTGCATTACAGCGAGGTGCTTCATAAGACAAAGTTTCTCACATATATCAAGAACAGCCTCGTCGTGTCGGTCGGCACGACGGTGATCGCGATGATTATCGGCGTGCTTTCGGCGTACGCGATGACGCGCCTTACCTTCCGTGGTCGCACGCTGATGGCGCGCGCAATCATCGTCACCTACCTCGTCCCCGGCGCGCTGCTCTTTATCCCGATCACGCAGATCGCGCTCCAACTGCATCTCACGAACAAGGCGGGCGGGCTAATCGTCATTTATCTGATCTTCACCGTGCCCTTCTGCACCTGGCTAGCGATTTCGTACTTCAACACGATCCCGGCGGAACTCGAAGACGCCGCGCTAGTGGATGGTGCGACGCGCTTGCAGTCGCTCATCAAAGTCGTCATCCCCCTCGCGCTGCCCGCGCTGGCGGTCATCGCCCTGTTCGCATTCACGAACTCGTGGAACGAGTTTTTCTTCGCGCTGCTGCTCGTGACGAAGGACTCACAGAAGACGATCCCGGCCGGGTTAGGCGGCCTGATCAACGGCGATGTTTTCCAATGGGGTGCCCTGATGGCAATGTCCATCATGTCCTCGTTGCCGCCCATTCTCGTCTACATCATCGCGCAAAAGTGGGTGGTTTCCGGGCTTTCCGGCGGCGCTGTGAAGGGGTAGGCCGAGGGGAATATGGTCGTAGCGGGCTAATGTCTGCTGCCAATGAGACTGATACTCGTAGCACACAGGAGGAGAAACCATGCGCAACCCACTCCATCGCACCGTGACCAGTCGCCGCATGCTTTTGCGTGGTGCAGCCGCAACTGCCGCAACTGCCGTGGTCGGTACCGTCCTCGCCGCATGCGGCGGATCCAACGCCACCGATACGCCTAAGCCCGCCGCGACCACCGCCGGTACCTCGGCAACCGCCGCAAGCACCACTGCCGCGACGACCGCTGGCGGCGTGGCAGCGACCGCCACAAAAGCGCCGGCTGCGGCAAGCACGACCGCTCCTGCCACGACTGGCTCGGCCGTTGCCGGCGCGCCGACGGCGGTGAAAACATTCAGCGGCAAGCTCACGGCGTGGGGAATCGTCTCCTTCACGAAAGACGGCGACAACCTGCTCGGACAGCAGATGATTGATTGGGGCAAGGCGAATAAAGTGGATGTCGAGTACGTCCCGCTTGATGGTTCGACGTACGATTCCAAGGTCGCCGGCGCCATCGAGACCGGCGCGATCCCCGATGTCGTCATGCTCAGTGGCACGAACACGATCTACTACGCGGCGCAGAACCGGCTCGTGGACCTCACCGACCTATATAACGATGTCAAGGGTCTCGGGGGCGGAATGTATGAGCAACTGCTCCCGTACGTCCAGGCGAATGGCAAAGTCTACTCGATCCCAATGCAGTCGGACCTTTCAGTGATGTACGCACGCCTCGATCTCGCTGAGAAGGCGACCGGCAAGCGCGCCGCCCCGGCGACCTGGGATGATGTCGAGGCGGTCGCGCGGAAAGTCAACGATCCGCCGAAGTTGTTCGGCATTGGGTTCACGCTTGGTCGCACGCCTGACGGCGACGGAAACGTCACGCAACTGCTCCGTGCCGATGGCGGTACGCTCGTGGACAAGGACGGCAAACCCGCTATCAATAACGACGGCACGATCTTTGCCCTGACCCGCATCCAGAAGTGGTGGAAGGACAAGTTGATCCCGCAGGATTCTCCGTCGTGGGACGACAGCAGCAACAACAAGTCCTACCAGTCGCGGCAGTCGGCATTCGTCTTCAATCCCGCTTCGATTTTCGCGTACCTCGACCAGAACGACAAAGAGCTGCTGAAAGACACGACGCAGGCGCCCAATCCGATGGGCAAGGCCGGTTTGACCGGCAATACCGTCGGCACCTGGTCATGGTCCATCTTCTCCGCCAGCAAGCAGGTAGACGCCGGCAAGGCGATGATTCGCGACATCATGACGCCGGAAAAACTCGAAGCCGTCTACGAAAAGGTCGGTGGGCGCTGGTATCCGGTCTACAAGGACCTCGCGAACGCCAAATTCTGGAAGGATCGCCCCTACTTCGACGCGTTCCCGGACGCAATCAAGACGGCGACACCGACGTGGCTTCCGGCGCAGGCAACACCCGAATTGCTGACCCAAATGAGCGCGGTGGGCCAGAAGCGTATTTACTCGGAAATGCTGCAAGACGTCGTCGTCAGCAACAAGTCGCCGCAGGATGCCGCGAAAGCGGCGCAGACTAAGATGGAGCAGGCTTTCGCCGAGGCGATCAAGAAGTAGATTGCGGACGACACACGAACGATGGGCGCGGGAATCTCGCCCCCGCCCATCGCTACACGAATGGAGGCCCGATTGGCAGGCACAACACCCTCATTAGTGACGGTCGGAAATTCCCTTCCCGACTTTAGCCTGCTCGGCACCGATGGTGCGACGCACTCGGTCGCGGACCTCGTGCGTGATCACCGGGGGATGATCCTCTTTTACTTTCCCAAAGCGAATACCGATGGCTGAACGACCGAAGCAGTGGCCTTCCGTGATCTGAAGGCCGATTTTGACCGTTTGGGTTACCGTGTCGTGGGCATTAGTCCCGATCCGGTCGCACCGTTGCACGAGTTCAAGGAAAAGAACGACCTGCCGTTCTTG
>JBBSFO010000489.1:0-4383 GCA_038238655.1 Thermomicrobiales bacterium
TGAGGCGGCGGGCGAACTGCGTCGTCATCTCCTCGATGTCCTCCGCGCGGGCGATGTTGCCCGCGCGGAAGCGACGCTCGCGGTCATGGATGACATCTTCGGTCTGCTCGTCACGGTAGATTACCCCGACGCCGTCACACACGGCTTGCGCCGCACGACCGACCTCGTCCGCGGCGTCCTCGAACGCTCGCGCGGCGATCTTACCCTGACCGCCCAGCAGATGCGTCTCGAAGCTGCCCTCCGAGCGATGAGGATTGAGGCGAGGTTGCCATGCTCGCTGATAGACGAAGGCGGTTAACTACCGAGTCGCTTATCCAGAAACCAGGTATTCGTGCCGCTTAATGTAGCGGAGGCGGATGTGACCGTGCTGAAATCAGCGGCGCTGACCACCGTAAAGGTGTACATGCCCGGCATATCGGTTTGATCGGGGCTGAAGCGGGAAATCGAGAAATTACCGTCCGCGCCACTCGTGAAGGGAAACGTGGCAGTCGGCTGCTCAAAGCGATCGTACAATACCAAGATGTAGGCCGTGGAAGCCTTCAGGCCGCTCACTTTGAGCGTTGGCGTGTCCGTGTACGTCACCGACGACGGATAGGTCAGGGATGCCGCGAGTGTGGGCATCGCAACAACGCCGATAACCAGCAGCGCTAACAAGCCAGCAACGAAACGACGTATACGCATGGCCGTACCTCCTCCATCCCCAAACGTCCGACATCGGTACTATAGCATCGCTTGCAAGCAAGTCTCATTTTGTATGCCGATCACTATCGCCGGTATGATCGTCGGGGAAGTGACATGCGCGCTTATCCGCCGCCTTCCAACCGGAACCAATAGAAGGCGTGTGGTCCGAGGGTGAAGAAGTAGGGGCGCTCGGTGATCGCGGGAAAATGCGTCTCGCCGATCAGTTCTACCGGCTGCATGCCGATGAAACGGCTCAGGTCCACCTCGGCGCACTGCACGAAGCGCGAAAGGTTGAGGACGACGAGCAACGTCTGCCCCTCGTACTGCCGGATATAGGTGAGCACTTTGGGGTTGCCGCCGCCGAGAAATTGGAGCGAGCCGCGCCCGAAGGCCGGGTACTTCTTCCGCACGCCAATAAGCCGCTTGATCCAGTTGAGCAAGGAGGTCGGCGTGCGCTCCTGCGCCTCGACATTGATGGACTGAAAGCCGTAGACCGGGTCCATGATTACCGGGCTGTAGAGCCGCGCCGGGTCGGCGCGCGAGAAACCGGCGTTGCGGTCGCTGGACCACTGCATCGGCGTGCGGACCCCGTTGCGGTCGCCGAGGTAGTAGTTGTCTCCCATGCCGATCTCGTCGCCGTAGTAGAGAATCGGGCTACCGGGCATCGAGAGCAGGATGCTGTTGAGGAGTTCGATCTGGCGGCGACCGTTCTCCGCCAATGGCGCGAGGCGGCGGCGAATGCCGATGTTGATCTTCATGCGCGGGTCTTTCGCGTACTCATAGTACATGTAGTCCCGCTCGGCGTCCGTCACCATTTCAAGGGTCAGTTCATCGTGGTTGCGCAGGAACATTCCCCACTGGCAGAGTTCGGGGATGTCCGGCGTCTGCTCCATGATCTCGACAATCGGCATTCGCTCCTCGCGGCGGATCGCCATGAAGATGCGCGGCATGATCGGGAAGTGGAATGCCATATGAAACTCGTCGCCGTTGCCGAAGTAGGCGATCACATCGGCGGGCCACTGGTTGGCTTCCGCGAGGAGTATTTTGCCGGGGAAATGCTCGTCCACATAGCGGCGCACCTGTTTCAGGTAGGCATGCGTCTCCGGCAGGTTTTCGCAGTTCGTGCCGTCGCGCTCGTACAGATACGGCACCGCGTCGCAGCGGAAGCCGTCGAGGCCGAATCCGAGCCAATACGCAATGATATCGAGCATCGCCTGCTGGACGGCGGGATTTTCGTAATTGAGGTCCGGCTGGTTGCTGAAAAAGCGGTGCCAGTAATATTGCCCGGCGACCGGATCGAATGTCCAGTTGGCAATTTCGGTATCCGTGAAGATGACCCGCGCATCCTTGTACAGCGTCGGATCGTCGCTCCAGACATAGTAGTCGCGGTACGGCGAATCGGGCGCGCGGCGCGCCTCCTGGAACCAGTGGTGCTGATCGGATGTATGGTTCAGCACCATGTCCGCGATCACGCGCAGGCCGAGTTCGTGCGCGCGGTCGAGAAAGGCTTTGAAATCATCGAGCGTGCCGTAATCCGGGTGAATACCGTAGAAATCGGCGATGTCATAGCCGTCGTCCCGCAGCGGCGAAGGATAAAACGGCAGGAGCCAGACACAATCCACGCCGAGATTGCGGATGTACGGCAATCGCTGCGTCAGCCCGGCAAAATCGCCGCTGCCGTCGTTGGAACTATCGTAAAAGGAACGGACGGGCACTTCGTAGAAGATTGCGTCCTTGAACCAGAGCGTGTCATCCATTGGCACATCCTATAGTAGTCATTAATCAGTAGTCAGTAGTCAGCGGGGAGTTCGCTGCGGGTGCGGCTTTGCCTTGCATCTATTCTGCCACAGGAGAAACGGCGGAGGCCGATTTCTGACTACTGACTACTGACTACTCCCTAAAGGACAATAAACGAATTGGCGAGGATCGGCCCATAGCCGGGGAAGTCCTTCGCCTTGTCCGCGAGGACGGAATAAGTGAGAACATATCCCTTGCTATCTTTGACGATAAACCACTGATGCAACTCGAAGAGTGTGCCATTACCGTTCACGTCCGCAGTGTAGACCTGCGCCTTCGCAGGTTGGCCCGAGATTGTCGTGTCGCTCTCGCTGATCTTCTTGTACGACTTGAAGCCGGACGACGGATCGGCAATCGTTTTGACATTCCCATCGTAGTATTGCTGAAGCGTGCTCGATGTCGTGCCCGTCACGACATTGAAGCTTGGCGTCCCCTCGGTCGGCGCGACAAGAGCGGCGACGGCGGTCGAATTTGGCTTTTTCTCCGCCCACGTCTTTGGATAGTCGAAGATGAATCGGCCCTGCGGGTCCGTATAGGTGGCGTCGAGCGTGACGCCGCCCGTGAACGAACCGGCAACACTGTCGAAAGTCGGCACGCGGCTATCGAAGGTATCTTTGGTCGCGTAGCAACTAAGCAGGACGACCGTCTGGTCCGTTGCAAAGGTGAATAGGTAGCCGCCGAGCGTCACGGTATTGTTCTTATCTGTGAAGGTGTAGAGCATCCGCACGCCATCCTGGCCCGCGACCTTCACCTGCGTCGCTTCGGTGAGCTTGAAGTTCGTCAACTGCTTGGCGAAGGTCGTGTTAATCTGGTCAGCAAGTTCCTGCGCGGTCGGCTTCTTTCCGCCGTTGAGATCAGACGTCGTCACTCCCGCAGTCGTTGTTCCCTGCGCGGTGAATTGTACGTCGGTGTCGGCGTCGCCGGGCGACTGCGCCCACTCCTTCGGGTACTGTAGCGTGTAGCGGTTCTCGTCGTCCACATAGACATTCGGCCCCGCTGTCGTCGGCAACGGCTTGCCCGCCGTGAATTTCACCTGGTTCGAGGCAGTTGGGTAAGGCGTGCTGGCACTCGTGGATGGTTTCGCGGTCCCGGTACTCGCGACGCCGGTTCCCGGGCGCGGTGTACCAGTCGTTGCGCTCGGTGTGCCGGGAGCCGCACTCGGTGTCCGTACCGCTGTGGGGATGGGTGTAGTCGTGCCGCTCGTCCCGATTCCGACTGTTCCGGTCGCCGCTGTCTGCGTCGTGACCAGCGGGACGACAAAGGTTGGCACGGCGAATGTCCCGATGCTCGTGGTTGCAATGCTGCCGGGCGCGGTTGGAGTGCCACCCGGTGCACTTGTTGCCGTTGCGCCGGTGCTCGCGACCGATGTACCGGACGGCACCGTCGCGGTCGCGGACTTCCCGCTGCCACCGCGCGCCGCTACGAGCGCGACGCCACCGATGGCGACGATCAGCACCGCCGCGATAATGCCGATAATTGCCACGGGTGGGATACCGCTGCGCTTCTGTTGCGGACGCGGTGGTGGCGGCTGGTTGTACGCATATGGCTGCGTACCATATGGCGGCGACTGCGGTTGCCCGGTTGGCTGCTGATATGGCGCGCCGATTTGCCCTTGCGGGCCGGGCGGATAGGAGACGGGCGGCTGCGTTCCCGACGCGCCATACGTGCCGGGAGCTGTGGGCGGCTGCGACGGTGGACCGCCATAGGCATTTGGCACGCCGCTCACCGGGCCGGGATAGCCGCCCTGCTGCGATGGTGGGCCGGGCGGGTAGTATCCCGGTGCGCCACCGGGCAAGATAGAGGCATTGGTCGCGGTCGGGCGCTGGGGTGCGACCGAGAGTTTCGACAGATCGGCGATCAGATCGGCCGCGCTCTGATAACGTTGATCGGCGTCTTTCTCGACCA
>JBBSFO010000490.1:0-4377 GCA_038238655.1 Thermomicrobiales bacterium
GGGGCCGGGGGTGAGGTTCTTCCGCCGGTGTCAGTCCGCGAGCGGCGCGGCGACTACCCGCACCGCCCCATCTGCGACACTGATGACATAACTGTCTTCTGTGCGGTCGAGAACGACTCCGGGCGACGCAACGCTGGCATCGGGCAACGCGTCCACCCGTTGTACGCGGTAGGGCACTCCTTCGATCCGCGCTTTCGCCGGTGCACCGAAGAATGTGAGCGCGGTCGCTTTGCGTTGGACGGTGTACTTCGTTTCCGCCCAATCGAGCCAGTGTTCCGCTTCGCTGAACGGTGCGGCGTAGGTGGCGCGCGTATGGTCCTGCGGCGTGCCGGGGTCGCCGGCGATTGCTCGTGCCACACCCTCGGTGAACGTGCGCATCATCAGGGGTGGCCAGAGTGCGCCGATCGTCTCCGCCGTTACATCCTCCGGCAACGGCGCGCCGTGCTGGCTCAGAATGCGACCGTTGTCGAATTCCTCCTCCGTCCAGTGGAGCGTCGCGCCGATTTCGGGCGCCCCTTCATAGATCGGGCGGGCCACATTCGGCCCACGATACGACGGCAGCAGCGCCGGGTGTAGGTTCACCGCCCCAAAGCGCGGAAGCGCGGTGATCTCCGGCGGGATACGATACGGGAAGGTGAACGAAACGATCAGGTCGGGCCGCAATTCCCGGATGAGCGGCAATGCGACCCGCCGCAGCCGTGTCGTGACCAGTACATCCACGCCCGCCGGGGCCATCGTCACCACCCCGCTGTAGGTCGGCGTCCGGCGCGTGGACGGCCCCGGTGTCGTGACGACGATCGCGATGGTGTGCCCGTTTTCCTCAGCCCAGCGCGCCACGAGGCCGTACGCGGGTGGCAACACATTGAAGGTCACGATGCGCAATCCGGTCGGTTTCTCTGCGGTGTTCATGCTCATCTCCTATCACTCCATCGCCATCCGAAGCCGTCTCTTGCCAGATGCAGCTTCATCCAGATCGCTGGCCCGGGATTTTCTGATCCTCATGGATGCCTCCCGTCATGCCCGTCATGATCATGCCCATCACGCGTACCCGTGCCCACCTCGGCAACGGGAGGAGTGCGCCTTCCAATACCTTCGACAGCCAGCCCGGTCGGATTGTTGTCCGTCCTCCCAGAGCATCCAGCGTCGCTTGGGCGACATCGCTCGGCTTGAGCGCCATGCCCATGCGCATGCCAGCCCTGGCTGCGAAGCCACTGTGGATCGGCCCAGGCGCGGCGGCCACGACATCCACACCCAGCGGCGCCAGTTCTTTATGCAGCGCTTCGGCGAACGATTGCACATACGCCTTCGTCGCCGCATAGTGGGCGGCGTACGGCACGCCCTGGAATGCCAGGAGGGAACTCATCAGAACCATGCCGCCGCGCCCTCGGCCCGCAAAGCGTCGCCCAAAATACCAGCCGAGCGCCATCACTGCCCGGCAGTTGACGTTGACCATCGCCAGTTCCTGTTCCAATCGGGAGTCAATAAAATGACCCGAGGCACCGAATCCCGCAGCAGCGATGAGCAGGCCCACATCCAGGTCGTCAGTGTCCGTCGCCACCCTCTCCACCGCAGCCTCCAGTGCCAGGTCGGCGCCGATCACCCGGGTCTCGATCCCGTGCCGCGCGGTCAGGTCGGTCGCGATCTGGTCCAGTATCTCGCGGCGGCGCGCGACCAGGACGAGGTTCAGACCCGCCTCCGCCAGCCGCGACGCCATCTCACGCCCAATGCCGTCGGACGCGCCAGTGACCACTGCCCAAGGGCCATACCGCGCGCGCCAGCGCTCCTTCCGCAGGGTTCGGGCGAATTTGGTCGGGGTGCCCGTCATCGCGATCCTCTGCTGTCGTTCATGTCCGTTTCCTTTCAATCTACCATCGCGGGTTGTACGAGTGGCACGGCCATGTCGCCTGTTGCAGGGGCGCGCCGCATCGTTTCTGATGCGAGATTGTCGCGAATCAGGAGCGTCGCGGCGACGAACGCGAGCGCGCTGAGCAGGGCGGGCACGAGCAGTGTGTCGTGGAAGGCTGCGACCGCCCCGGCGCGCGTCGCCGGGTTGCCGAGCGCCGCGCCATGGAACGTCAACCGGCTTGCCAGAACCGTCGCGAGCAGGGCGAAACCGAAGCTCGTCGCCACCTGCCGGACCGCGTTATAGGCGGCGGTCGCCCGTCCGGTCTGCGCGTGGCTGATGCGGGCGAAACTGCTCGTCTGCAACGGGATAAAGACCAGCCCGAAGGCGATGCCGAGTGGCAACATCTGGAACCGCACGATCCAGAGATTCGTCTCGAGGCCAACAAACCGCAGCCCGAACGCCGCACACGCCGCGAGGAGCGCGCCGACCATCACGAGGCGTCGCGGCCCGACGAGCGGATAGAACCGCCCGACCAGCGGCGCGACGATCATGATCCCGATGGCTGTCGGGAAGGTCGTCAGACCGGAGGTCAGCGGCGAGAGACCGCGCGCCGATTGCAAGAACTGCGGCATGATGAACCCGGTGCCGAAGAACGCGCCGTTGACGAGAAAGAGCGTGATGTTCCCGGCGGTGAACAAACGGTCGCGATACAGCCCGAGATCAATCATCGGGGAGCGAACACGCCGTTCGACGAGGACGAAGCCAACGAGCGCGGCGATCCCCACCAGCCCGAAGGCGAGCACGCGCGTATCGCCGATGCCCCGCGACCCGACCTCGCCGAGGGCGTACACAAGGCTCGCCAGCCCGACCGCCGCCAGCCCGAATCCCGGTATGTCCAGCGATGCCGTCCCCGCGACACGGTATTCCCGCAACCCGATGATCGCCACGACGAGGCCAACAAGGCCGATCGGCACATTAATCAGGAAGATCGCGTGCCACGTCCAGTATTGCACGAGGAAGCCACCGACGACCGGGCCGAGCGCGGGCGCGACGACCGCCGGGATCGTGACCAGTGCGGAGACGCGCGCCCGCTCCGCGAGCGGGAATGCCCGAAAGACCATCGCCGCGCCGACCGGCGTCAGCAGCCCGCCCCCAATTCCCTGTAACACGCGGCAGGCGATCAACAGGCCGAGGCCATTGACGATGCCGCACAGGAAGGAGCCGAGCGTGAAGACCGCCAGCGCGAAGACGAAAGCGCGTTTCGTCCCGAACCGGTCGCCGAGCCAGCCGCTCACCGGGATGCAGACCGCGACGCTAAGCAGGTAACTCGTCGCCACCCATGCGACGCCGGTCGCCGACGCCCCGAAGGCGCGCCCCATCACCGGCAACGCGACGTTCGTGATTGTCAGGTCCAGGAGGTTCATGAAGATGCCGAGGACATATACGGCGGCGACGAGCCATTTGTACGGAATGCGCCCGATCATAGAATCTGCCCCTTCGCGATGCGACGAACCGACGATAGCGATCTGCGACAATGAAAATATGCGACCCTGCGTACTCCGTGCGCCGTTGGGAGTGGCGCTGCTCCGTTCATTTCTTCCCAACGCGTGCAATGCCGATAACCGTGTATATGCACGTATCGGGGCGAAAAAGAAGGTCAACGCGCCAGTGCGCGCACCGCTTCCATCTCCCCGAGCAGCGCGCCGAACCGCTCGTTACCCAATCCGGCGATCACCTGCTGCTGCGCTATCTGCCAGTATGGGAAGGCGCGCTTCATTCCCGCCCGACCCGCATCGGTGATCCGCACGATGCGCGTGCGCCGGTCCGCGCCCGCAGTGACCGTCACCAATCCGTCGCGCTCCAACGGAGTGAGGTTACGCGTCAGCGTCGTCCTGTCTATCACCCGCACCTCGGCGAGGCGCGTCAGCGTCGCCTCATCCACGCTGGCGAGGTGGGCAAGCAGGGAGAACTGCATCACGCGCAGGCCGCTTGGCGCGAGGATTTCATCGTACAGATTCGTGAGCGCGCGTCCCGTCTGCCGCACGCTGGCGCACATGCACAAGCGCGCCATTGCTGATTCGTCCACGTTTGTCATGTATCCATCTCCATTCATCTCAATGCGTGCATGTACACGTACAGGGTAACGGCATTGTCATCGCGTGTCAATATGCGCCGGATCGCCAATCCAACGCATCGAGAATCGGGATGGGAAAAGCTGCGTGTCGCTTGCTGCCACGCACGTAATTCCGTACACTGACGACGAAATTGATCGAGCAGATGTAGCGGCGTGCATCATGAGCCATCATCAGGAGCGGGCAAACAATGAGTTATCAGGGCGGCAGTCACAAGCCGGACCATCACATCGAGCGGCGATTCATCCATACGGGTGGCATGCGCGAGCGGCGCTTCGAGCCGGGAACGCGTGTCCTCATCAAGTCCGAGCCGGGTGTGCCAAATCCGTACGAGGGCCGGATGGGCGAGATCGCCGGCAGCGAGGGGCCGGGCGATGCGGCGGGCGGTGAGACGGTCTA
>JBBSFO010000491.1:0-4373 GCA_038238655.1 Thermomicrobiales bacterium
ACAACTGGGGCAACGGGAACTACAATCGATGGTCGGACGCGAAGTACGATCAGATGTTCGAGCAGTTCAAACGCGAACTTGATCCTGAGAAGCGCAAGGTGATCGCCAAGCAACTCGATGAGTACATCATCGCGGACGGTATCCGCATCCCAATCGTCGTGCGCAATGATGTCTCCGCGACCCGGCCCGATCTCATCAATCAGGAATATTCTCCCTTCTCGTCCGAGATATGGAACATTAGCCACTGGACGCTCAAGAAGTAGCGGGATTTGCCCCCTTCTTGCCCCCTCCCGCCACGGGAGGGGGTTTTCCTTTGCTCGCGCAGAACCGACTCCCGGCCCCCTTCCTTTCCTCGGCGTGGGAAGGGGCCGGGTGGTCGGTTCCTCATGCTATACTGCGCTCGTTTTATCGTGCGCGGTATCAGTGCGACTGATCCGGTATGCGTGTAACAGAGTATTACCATCAGGAACCAGGTGCGCTCGTGGCAGATGGCAGTCTCACGGATGATGCGCTTGTCGCCCGAATGGCGGCGGGTGGGGCGGAAGCGCTCGCGTGCTTCGAGGCGTTCTATGACCGGCATCACCGGCCGGCGTTCGCCCTCGCCTATCGCATCATGAATCGCGATCACGCGCTGGCGGAAGATGTTGTGCAAGAGGCGTTTCTTGCTCTTTGGCGCTACGCGCGCACCTTCAAGCCGGAGCGCGGCAATGCCCGCACCTGGTTCTTCAGTATTGTGCATCATCGCGCGCTCAATGCCGTTCGTCGTCTCAAGCCCCGGCAGCCGACCGAGCCGATTGACGAGATGACGAGCGAACTATCGGCGGGCGAAGCGTACGATGTGTGGGCGCAGGTGGCACAGGGGCTGGATGCGACACAGGTGCGGGCGGCACTGACGTTGCTGCCCGAGGAGCAGCGTGAGGCGGTGACGCTCGCGTTCCTCGGCGGATACTCGAATACGGAAGTCGCGGAACGGCTCGGCATCCCGCTTGGGACGGTCAAGAGCCGCATCCGCCTCGGGATGCAAAAGATGCGGGTTACACTGGCGCCAACCGCGCGAGAGACGATGAGCACATGAACGACGAAGCAACGAGCGAGCACGATAACGCGATATCCGACACGCACGCAGAGCGGGAGGCGCTGATCGCTTCCTATGCCCTCGGCAGCGCGACGGTGGCGGAAGCGGAGGAGGCACGTCGGTTCATCGCCGACGACGCGGATGCCGCGCGCCTGTACGCAGAATTTGCGGCTGTTGCCGCCGTCCTGCCGGATGTCTATGCCGATACGGACGCCGTGCCCGCCCGCCCGAGCGCGGCGTTGAAGGAACGTGTTCTCGCGGACGCGCGCGCCGAGATGGGCGCGCGCGCCACGGCTCCTATCACGAGCGATCACCCTGATCGCGCTGTGGCAGGCCCGCCACGTTCCATCACCGAGGCGCGGGAAAGCAGACGCATCCAACTTTCTCCCGGCTGGCTTGCCGCTGCCGCGCTCCTGATCGCGGTGATCGGCCTCGGCGGCTGGAATATCAGCCTGCATCGCGATGTGGCGCAGGCGAACCGCGATCGGGATATCGTGCGCTTCGCCGCCTCAGGCGTCCATGCCTACACAATGGCGGGCACACAGAATGCGCCGAGCGCGAACGCTACCCTGATCGAGTCGTCGGCGGATGGCGGTAAAGTGGTCTTTCTCGCCAAAGGCTTCCCCGGCGTCGCAGCCGGTCAGACCTACCGCGTTTGGCTGCAAAAACAGGACGGCTCCTATTGGGATGTCGGGACATTCAGCGGCGGGAGCGACAAGACGACGCTTGTCTTACCCGGCAACCTGAACGGCATCCACGCGGTCGTCATCACCGCAGAGCCGGAGACTCGCCCTGCCGCCATGCCCACCGGCCCGCCGGTGATGGAAGGCGCGCTGACGACATAATCCCTATCTCATGCTGTGATGGTGGCAGGCTTCCAGCTGTTCTCCATGCAGACTTGAAGCCTGCCACCACCCACGCTCCACGTTCCCTTCTATCTTGGTCTTCAATGTGTCATCGCGGCAGGACACGATACGTCGTTGTCTCGTAGGATGGCTGAAAGCCGACTTTGATTGCGACGCGCTGGGACGCGCGGTTCGTCACTGCCGCGACATAGATGGCGATTTTGCCACGGCTAAGGATGTCCGCCGCAGCTGTGGTGACGACTGCCGTCGCCAGCCCCTGTCCACGCTGACGTGGGGCGGCCCAGACAGACATCACCTCTTCCGTCCAGTCGGTCGTGTTCGCGGCAATTGCGTGGGCGATCAGCCGGTTTTTCGCGACAATCCCGAAGGGTCGAAATCCTTGTCGTAGCCCGTCGAGGAGCGCGATGGGACCCATCATCGCGGCGCTCGCTGCGACGATGGGCGCATCTATCGCGCGCAGGAGCCGGACGGTGGGCACAGGCGACAGCGCGAGCGTCGTCGCCGCAAAGACGGTGTCGCTCGGCTGCTCGGGGGCGAGGTGGAATGCGGACATGAGCGCGGGCAGCATCCACGCGCGATACACAGCAATCCGCTGCACACCGGGCGGGCACGCAGCGATCAGCGGCAGGAGCGCATCGTGCGCGTTGGCCTCGAAGCGTGCCGCCAGTGCATCGTCCTCCTCCCGCGCGACGACGAGGACACCCGCCAGCGCACCACCGCGCAACGCGCCGATACACCGAATCTCACGGTCGTACCGGAGCGCGCCGAGCAGTTCGACATTGGCGACCGGGTCGTGCCCGAGGAATGCCGTCGCGTCTTCCGCTGTGATCCACTGTATGGCACTGGCGGACGCACTCATTCGCCGTCTACGAAGCGCACGCCGTACCGCCCGCGTAGATAGTCGTACATGAACTGCGTCGCATCGGTGTTGACGCCTCGGTAGCCGTCGCGGATTTCGGAGAATTGGAGCATCAAGGCGACATCGCCATTTCGGTAATGGCAGTAGAGCGACCACCGCTCATCGCGTTCCAGGAGCGTGAAGTCCGAGACGATCTCCGCGCCATGCGCGCGCAGGTGGTAGTAGCATCGCTCCAGGTCATCCACGATGAAACCGAGATGGTGCCAGCGCGAGGGGATGCCGTCGGAAAGCGGCGCGACTGCCGTGCCGAAGATAAAGAGTGATGTGAGCCCCGTCGTCAGCACCGTCTGATGCGGGTCGTCGCGCATGATCCGCATGCCGACGACGGTATGGAAGAAATCGCGCGCGGCGGGGCGATCCGCGACAGTGATGGCGAGGTGATCGAAGGCGAGCGTGCGGAAGGGGCCGGGTTCACCCGTCAGCGGCTCGGCGTGGACGATGAAATGCTCCGTGCCGAAGTGCGCGACCGTTTCGCCAACGAACATATCGGGGAAGACGATTTCATCCTTTGGCGTGCGGATGCGCAAGCGATGCCCGCGTCGCAGTTCTGCCGGGATCGCGTGCTCCAATGCCTCGTGAAAAATGTCCATCGCCTTCAGCGTCGCCGGGAAATCCCGCTCGCCGACGCGGAGGACGATGGAGTAATGCTGTTCGTTTGCAGACATCGCGATGTTCCTTACGAGCGCTTACGACCTGAGGTGAGATCGTCTACGGTCAGATTCGCATCTCGCATAATTTGGCGCAGCAACCCTTTGCCGATGTCATGTCCTTGATGCGCGGGCACGGTGACGTGCGTCCCATCGGGATGTTCCAGAATGATATGGCTACCGCTCTGCCGGACCACGATGAAGTTGTGCTGTTTCAGGATCGCAAGGAGACGATTCGCGGTGATGGCCGGGAGTTTCGAACTCACGCGGGGATGCGCACTTTGGCGGCGGATACTTCCTCGTAAATCGGCTCACCCGCCTCCAGGCGATGCTCAATATGGAGCCGGATGGCATCCTCGATCATTTCCCACGCCTCCTCCTCTGTTTCTCCCTCCGTATAGCATCCCTGCAAGGCGGGGCAAATGGCGACGTATCTTCCATCCTCGTCGCGCTCGATAACAACGGTAAACTCATAGTAGTTCATGCAATCTCCCATCGTCCGTATCACGACAACTGCCCCCCCGCAGTTTACTCCAAAGGTCGCTGAGAATCAGGCTGCCGAGGAGGTACAGCCCCAGTCGGCTGCTGCCTCTAACAGTGCGATCCATCATCTCGCCGTAGAAGGCTGTGCCCTTGTTGCCTTCGCCCACCTTGCCCAATTTTTCGAGGACGGGCGCGGCGGCGAATAATGCGGAGAGCGCGATTTTCGGATAGACCTTCGCTTTGATGCCGATGAGGACGGATGCGCACGCCGCGATGACGATCCCGCGCGAGAGATTTGCCGCCCTTTTCTCCCCCAACACGGCGACGGGTGTCATCTTGCCCGCTGCTTTGTCGGAGCGCCAGTGGAAAAAGTGATGATTGAG
>JBBSFO010000492.1:0-4369 GCA_038238655.1 Thermomicrobiales bacterium
CACCACAACAAAGGCAAATGTAGTTCGGGTGGCGAATCTCCTGTCTCGCTGACGACTCATTCCTCCTTTGTGGTGCTCGGAAAGAGGTCGCTGAGGTCAAGATAGCGCCGCCCGCTGATCCACTCGTCCGATTGCTCCACGCACAACGCCGTCACCAATCGCAAGCAGGCAGCTGCATTGGGAAAGATGCGCACGACCCGCGTGCGCATCTTGATCTCTTCGTTGAGTCGCTCCAAGCCGTTCGTTGTGCGTATCCGCGCCCGATGTGCGAGCGGGAAGGCCAGGCAGGCGAGGCAATCCTCCACTCCTTCCTCAATAAGTCGCGCGACCGCCGGATGGGACGCTTCCCACCGTGATGCCACCGCTTCGGACATCGCCATCGCCTGCTCCCGCGTCGTTGCCGCGAAGATTTCTCGAACATCCGCCGCGAGTTCGCCGCGGCGCCCTGCCGCGACCATCTTAACCAGATCCCGCGCAAAGTGCACTTGGCACCGTTGCCAACTCGCACCCTGAAAGTGCCGGTCAATCGCCGCCTTCAATCCTTTGTGGGCATCGCTCGTCACGAGCCGCACCCCGCTCAGCCCACGCTCCTTGAGGTGGCGAAATACGTGCTGGTACGTCGCTTCGCTCTCGGTATCGGCAACTGCGACCGCGAGGATCTCCCGATGCCCGACCGCGCGGACACCGGCGACGATGAGCGCCCCCTGGCTCACGATCCGTCCACCTTGCCGGACATGCTCGTAGCGCGCATCGAGGCTGAGGTAGGGATAGCTCATCTCAGTCAGCGGGCGGTTCCGCCATGCGTCCAGGTCCGCGTCCAACTGTCCCGCCAACTCCGAGACCAAACTCTTCGAGAAGCTCGTGCTGCACAGTATTTCGGTGATCTCGCGCACCTTCCGGGTTGATACCCCTTCGACGTACATCTCCATGAGCGCCAGCACGAGTGCTTTCTCGCTGCGCTGGTAGCGCGCGAAGAGATGCGTCGAGAACGTCCCGTCGCGATCCTGCGGCACCTGCAATGTCAGGGTGCCGACGCGGGTATTCAGTTGCCGGGGCTTGTAGCCGTTGCAGTAGCCTCTCCGCTCCGCACGGCGCTCGTACGATTCGGCATGCAGATGGGCCGTCATCTCCGCTTCGAGCACCTCTTGGATGACCCGCTCCACAATGAAACGCAGGAAGTCCGGGTTATCGGTCAGGACGGATTGTGTTGCTGTCGCCATGCCGGTACGCTGTTTGTAGGCCATCGTGTTCCTCCTTCGGATCCGGTTGGTTGCCACTACCGATCGTGGAGGACGATGGCCGCCTGTCAAAGCGGCGATCTATTTACAGAAGATGCCGGACACAACGTGGAAAACGAGGGCGATTATGAACATATCGGAGAGCAGGATGACGCAGAAAGGCCAGGTAACGATCCCCGCCAAGATTCGGGCGCAACTCGGCCTCAAGCCACGCGACAAAGTGCGTTTTGTGCCGGAAGATGGCGGTGTTCGCGTGCAGCCTGCGGAATCCAGGGCGCGGAAGGGATTCGGGGCGGTAGCACCGAGCAATTCACCCGAGGATTGGCAGGCCGTGCGGCGAGAGTTCGAGGAATTGGGCGCAGAGGATGTTGCCAATGAAGACCGACGCTAAAAGTGGCGCGCTTTCTGGACACCAATGTCCTCATGCGTCACTTTACCAATGATGATCCGGTCCGTGCGCCGCAAGCGTTGGCGCTGATCGAGCGCGGCGAGGAGACCGTCGTCACATCAACCATGATTTATGACGGTGAAGAAGCCGCCCTGTCAATGTTCTGCGCATATTTGTCAGTGATGATCAGTGGGCAGCTCCGCTATAGGTACCGGACGCCGAGCAACGTGCCATAGTGCGCGCTGTAGATCTTCGTCAGCGTTGTGTAGGGCTTCCCCTCCAAGGGTGTGATCCCGCTCTCCTGTTGCACCACGACACAGGCCAACTCGTTGGCGTCATACGGTATCTCTACATGCATCGTGGACCATGCCTGAGAGACGGTAAGGAAGGCGACCTGCGTGACCACTGACGTGGGAAAGCGCTGCGCATAGAAGGCGCGCACATCCTGCTCCGTGAACGCCGCCGCTTTGGGATCGCTCGTCTGAATCGTGGGCGGAATCGCCAGCCAGCCTGTATCCGGACTGATAGTCGGTGGGACAATAATCGTCGTGAAGTTGGGCGCGACCGGTGTCCGTGCGTAGGCGGGGAGCGAGGTGGGCCAGACGGCGCGCGGGAGGTTGGGGGTACCGGTGCCTGCGGCGGTCGTATGGGAGGTAGTCGTGAAGGAGAGTACCGCCATACCAAGGATGACGACCGCCGCACCGAAACCGATGAGGAACGAATATCGGTGACGCATCATGCGCGTAACTCCTTTCGGGTGTTCTGTCTCAACGATACATATATGCGACCCAATCACCACCATTTACCCGTGAGGGCGGTGGATACCAATAACCGAATTCAGGATACGAAGATCCGCCGTTGACCCCGTAGCCATCATTCGATTGCATATGCGGGACATAGTCGGACGAATACCACTGGTTGGCCTCGAAATTGGAGGATGAGTAGCTGTACGTGGGATTGATGGTGTTGGACTGCTCACCGGTCCCGATGGTCGCGGGAAAGATCGGGCAGTAGTAGGGGGAGTAGAACGTTTCCGTCCGATTGTTCGGTTCGGTCATGGTCACTTGCCAGCCTGAGAAGGTGGGGGCATTGACATACAGGTTGACGATTAGCCATTGACCAACGTCGCTGTTGAGCACGGGATTGGCAGCATAAAGGTAGAGTCCATATCCACAATTGTAACCTCGGAAATAGTTGTGGTGCTCCGTGATCACGCCAGTGTACTCGAAGTACGTCAGCACGCCGCCATAGACTGAATGCCCTTCCGATCCCCGGAGGTATTCACTGTCGTAGAAGCTGCCTTGTGACCCACTTCCACTCGCAAAACTACTCGGAACCAAGATCGCATTAGCAGCGCCGACCGTACCCCCGGACCATTCCACCAAGGCTGATCCTGACACATCCGCACCGACCATGATGGGCGCGATCGGTAAGGCCACAACAAGGAGGATGATCAAGGCGGCAGGGAGACCGGTCGCACGATATTCTGTATGACGGACTATCGGTTTCATCGACCGTCTCCTTGTCTACTTCCCCCAGTGACCACTTTATCGGCGTATATGCATCATATAACGGAATTGAACGCATGTCAATAGTTTCCCATGCTAAAGAGTCTCTGAATGCGTGACGCATGAAGATAGGATTGGTCATGCATTCACGCGATGTCACCGAAATCTACAGTTGGGACGCCGATTTCGACAAGATTCCGGGCCTGTCCACGATCGAACCACGTCAAGAATCGCGCGAATCCTGTTGGCTACGGCAGAATATAGCGCCACGCATGCGTGTCAAACTGCTCGGGGACGCGGCGTTCGGCTTCCGCTTCTTCGTCCGGATGAACAGTATCCGGGGTGAGGCCGTAGCGGTCGGCGAAGGAGGCGATCAGCCGTTCGATGATCGCGTCGCGCGAAAGGTCGGTTTGTTGCCGGAGCGGTGAGACGCGCTTCGCCGCGCTGGCGATCCCTTTATCGCTCAACTTCTCGCGCCCGATGCGCAGGACGCGCGCCATCTGCTCGGTGTCGAGTTCGCAGGCAATCGTCGCGTGGTGAAGCACTGCACCGCCACGCCGGGCCTGCGCCGCGCCGCCGATCTTGCCCGTTGAGGAAGAAATATCGTTGAGCGGCACATACGTTGCGTCCACACCCAATTGCCGCAGCGCGTCCACAACCCAGCGGTCCATGAAGGCGTATGACTCCGCGAAACTCATCTCCGCGACGAGCGATTCCGGCGCGATCAGGGAATAGGTGATCGCGCCCTCCGGCTGGATGAACATCGCCCCGCCGCCCGTGATCCGTCGCACGAAACCGATTCCTAGCGTTCGCGCGCCTTCCTCATCAATCTCATTACGCACCGACTGGAACCGCCCGAGCACGACGCATGGCGCGTCCCAGCCCCAAATCCAGAGCGTCGCGGGCCGCAGCCCCGCGCCGACGCGCTCCGTCAGCACCGCATCCAGCGCCATATTCATCGCCGGACTGCGCCGCACCGCCGGGATCAGATGCCAGTCGTACGACCGCCAGCGGTCGTCGAGTGCTGAGTACTGAGTGCTGAGTGCTGAGTGCGCTCCCCGCTCCGCTGGCTGCTGGCCGCTGCCTGCCGCCTGCTCACTCATTGCTACTGCCCATAGGGCGCCCGTTCATTGCTCGCTGGACGGCGATGCCGATGGCTTCGGGGGAAAAGCCGAGGAAGGTGACGTCGTTGCCAACAGTTGCGTGGATGCGCGCGGCGATTTCGTCGGCGGGCA
>JBBSFO010000493.1:0-4362 GCA_038238655.1 Thermomicrobiales bacterium
GCGGCAATGTCCTCGTCCGTGAGTGCGTGCAACACGAAGACGCGGGCGCGCGAAAGCAGGGGAGCATTGACCTCGAAGGAGGGGTTTTCCGTCGTCGCGCCGATGAAGATGACTGTTCCGTCTTCGACATACGGCAGAATCGCATCTTGCTGCGCCTTGTTGAATCGGTGAATTTCGTCCACGAACAGCAGCGTTCGCGCCCCTCCCGTTGCGTGGCGTTGCTGCGCTTCCGCGACAACACGCCGGAGGTCAGCAACGCCTGCCGACACGGCACTGAGAGGCGCGAAGTGCGCATTGGACTCGGCGGCGATGATGCGCGCGAGGGTGGTCTTTCCGGTGCCGGGTGGGCCCCAGAGGATGCACGAACGGACCGAATCCTGCTCAATTGCGCGCCGCAAAAGACGTCCTGGTCCGAGTAAATGCTCCTGCCCGACGTACTCGGTAAGGTTGCGCGGGCGCATGCGCGACGCGAGTGGCTCGCTTGATTGAGACGACAGACCCGCGAGCGGCAGCGTCATCCGGCCGATCCGTCCAATGCATCCAAGCGCGCGTGGATAGCGGCAATCTGTTCTTCCGCCATTTCACGGGTACGGATCGCGAGATCATCCATATCTTCGACCAACGATTCCAAGCGGTCGAGAAGGTCCAACAAGTCGTATTCGGATTTGGGAAGCGGTTGCGTTGCCATCGCGACTGCCTTACGCCTGGAACCAGACAGCGGCTGAGACAATCGCGATCGCCACGAGCGCCACGCCACCGAACTCGACCACATCAAACGCCTGGACTCGGTCCCGCAACTGTGCTCCGCTCATGCCGGCGACAAGGTAAAAGACCGCAAGCAGGAACGCGCCGCCTGTCCACCCCGTCGCGGACCAATAGTTGATCACCCACGTCACCTGCCCAACGACGAGCGCGCCAACGACCGCGTAAACGATGCGGCGGAGCAGCGATGCATGTTCGCCATCGGTCATTTGCAAGAGCAGGAAGAAGGCGATGATCGCCACGGCGGAAGCGGAAAAAACGGAGCGGTATTTGTTGATGTAGATCATCGCAAGTGAAATAAAGCCGATGACATAGGTAGCGACCGTTAAGGATGTGCGGGCGACATCGCGCGTAAATCCTTCCGGTTCCGCGAGCAGGGCGCGCGAAATCGTGCCGATCAGGATTGCGAGCCAGACGACCACCGGCGCGACGAGCCACCAACGGCGGTCGTGGTAGACAGCGATGACGAGGAGACCCGTCACCAGGGCGACGGCGGGAAAGATACCGGCGGTAAGGCTCGGCAGCTCCGGGCGCGCATCTCGGCGCGCCAGCAATGCAATCAGGCCGCCGACCGCTGCTGCGAGCAGCATGCCCGGTAGCCAGTATTTCCAGCCACCCGACGCGCGTAGCGTGAAAGCGATCCTGCCCTGTGCCTCTTCGTGACGGGCAAGATAGCCGAGGCCAAAGAGCAATCCCGCACCCAGCGTTCCAATCGCGACGAGCGCGATAATCGAAAGGCGCGTCGTCGAGGAGAGGGGAACGTCGGGTTCGATGACAGCTAGCCCGGAATCAACCGGCCCGTCACCACGCAGTTGCTGATCAATCGTTTCGGTGCGATTCATTGGCGCTCGCCTGTCCCTCGCGGTACGTACACCCGTCCGCACGAGTGTACCAGAAACGTGAACGTGATGCCCGTGCGACCCAGCGATCACGAGCGGGTATCCGTGATCCCGTGCTGTGAAGGTATTTGGGTGAAGGCAAGCGTTCCACTTGCTTCCACGGGAATGCATCAGCCCAACGCCGACTTGATCCGCTCCGCGACATCGCGCGTCATACCGGGGGCATTGGCGAGTTCCTCGACCGATGCCTGCTTGATCTGCTTAACGGAACCGAAATGCATGAGCAGTTGTTTCTTGCGTTTCGGCCCAATGCCGCGCACATCGTCGAGGCTCGAATGCAGACCCGCCGCCGACCGTTTCTGGCGATGATAGGTGAGGGCAAAGCGGTGCGCCTCATCGCGCACGCGCTGCACCAAATACAACGCCTGTGCATCGCGCGGCAGGATGACCGGGTTGCCGTGACCGGGGAGGTACAATTCTTCGTTCTGCTTGGCGAGGCCGACGATTGGGATGTTGTCGAGGTTCAGTGCGCGCAAAGCCTCCAGCGCCGCGCCTAACTGCCCCTTGCCGCCATCAACGATAATCAGGTCCGGCCACGCCGACCAACCGGCCGCGTCGGTTGCATCCGGTGTTTGCAGGCGTTTGAAACGACGCCCGATCACCTCGTTCATCGAGGCAAAATCGTTGGCCCCTTCGACGGTTTTGATGGCGAATTTGCGGTAATCGCTCTTCTTTGGGCGGGCATCCTCGAAGACGACCATGCTGGCGACGCTATTCGTCCCCTGCGTGTTCGAGATGTCATAGCATTCGATCCGGCGCGGCCAGCCGCTAAGGCCGAGGGCATCCTGCAATTCGCTCAACGCGGCGGTCATCTTCTGCTCATCGGTTAGCCAGCGCAGGCGATCCTGTGCGAGGTTTTCCGCCGCGCTTTCGGCAGTCATCGTGACGAGTTGCACGCGCTCCCCGCGCTGCGGTACCACTATTTCCACTTTGCCGCCCCGTCGCGTGCGGAGAAAATCGGCGAGTGCGCCCTGCTCATCCGGGAGGAGTTGCTTCTGGAGGATGAGCAGAGGCGGCACCTGTCGCTGCGTCCCGTAGTATTGCTCGACAAACGACGATAGGAGCGCGGAATCGGTGTCATCAATCCGCGCGCCGAGTAGCCGAAGATGTTCCGTACCGTGGATCTTGTGGCTACGGACATTCAGCACCTGCACTGCCGCGTCGCCGCCCTCACCGCGCGCGAGGGCGATTACGTCGGCGTCGGCGTCGCGGCGAGAGACGATTTTCTGGCGCTGGAGGACATGCTCGAGCGCGCGAATGTCGTCCTGATAGCGTTGAGCCCGCTCGAATTGCAGTTGGTCGCTGGCGGCATCGCGCTTGGCAACGAGATCCGCCTTGATCGTCTCGTCCTTGCCCTGCAGGAGTGACCCCGCCCGTGTCAGTTCCGCTTCGTACTCCGCGAGCGTCGTTTTGCTCGCGCACTGGGCGAGGCAGCGGTGGAGGTGGTAGTACCGGCAGGGGCGCTGATCGCCCTTAATCGTCATCGTGCATTTGCGGAACTGGAAGAGCCGTTCGAGCAAGTCGAGCGTGCGCTGCGGCGAGCCGCCCGTCGTGATCGGGCCGAAGTAGCGGCCGCCGTCATTCGCGATGCGCCGGGTGATCACGACGCGCGGCCATTCTTCGTTCGTGATTTTCAGGTACGGATACGTCTTGTCGTCCTTGAGCAAAACATTGTAGTGCGGCTGATACCGCTTAATTAGCTCGTTTTCGAGGATCAGCGCCTCGCGCGGCGTGTCCGTGCGAAAGACCTCGAAATCGGCAATGTGGCGCACCAGTTCGCGCGTCTTGCCCGTCATCGAGCGGGGTGAGCCGAAATAGGAGCGAACGCGATCACGTAGCGATTGCGCCTTGCCGACGTAGATCACCGTGCCCTTCGCGTCCTTCATCAGGTAGACGCCGGGCGCAGTGGCAAGCGCGCTCAGTCGGTCGGTGAAGTCGTGCCGCTCGCCGGAACGCCGAGCGCGGGGCGCTTTCCCGGAGGCATCATCGAGCACGACGGTCATCGTCGGCGCGGGTTGGTCGTCGGTGAGCGTTTCGATCGTCGGGTTCATTGTAGGTGGATCGTCCGTATTCATGCTAAGATTATACCAAAGTGACCGGGGAACCTCACCCCCAACTCTCTCCGTCGCAATGGAGAGGGGCCGGGGGTGAGATTGGTCCCCAGATAGTAGGAAAATGCATGAACACTCGTGAGAGGTGCTATGTGGGCGGCTTGCCAGCCGCCCCTCTGGCCCAGCCATAAATCTTCATGCGCCCGTATACATCTGTCGGGTGACTTCCTCATCTCCTTGTTACCGCTATGTACGGACAGTACGTACAAGCAAATTCGTTGACAGTCCGGCTTGCCGTCGCCTACAATGCGATGAGCGTCCGTCATAAGGAGTAGTTCCGATGAATCCGATGGATAGCGAGACGATTCGCCAGACCTTTGTTGACTACTTCGTGCGCCATGGTCACCGCCACCTGCCGAGCGCGTCGCTGATTCCGCCGAGCGATACTGGATCGCTCCTGACGATTGCCGGGATGCAGCAGATCACGCCCTTTTTCCTCGGCTTGGATGCGCCGCCCGCACCGCGCCTCGTCACAGTTCAGAAGTGCTTCCGCACGCCCGATATCGAGGAAGTTGGCGATCCGAGCCATGGTACGTTTCTCGAAATGCTCGGTAACTTCTCCGTCGGGGACTACTTCAAGCACGATGCGA
>JBBSFO010000494.1:0-4346 GCA_038238655.1 Thermomicrobiales bacterium
AGCGAGGTGCTTGATCGGCCCTTCTTCGCGGGCGACGAGGCGGATCAGTTCGTCGTTGCCGCCATGCCCGTTGAGCAGATAGACGCGCCGTGCGCCCATCCGCGCGAGGCTGTCCAGCAGATCGCGCAAGACGGCGCTGAAGGTGCCGCTGGCGAGCGACATCACGCCGGGAAAGGGAAAATGGTGCTGCGACGCGCCGTAGCAGACCGTCGGCGCGACGAGCACCGGCACTCCTGCCGCCGCCGCGACGCGCTGACTGACCGCCTCGACGATGCAGGTGTCTGTGACAATCGGCAAGTGCGGCCCATGCTGCTCGATCGCGGCGGACGGCAGGATCACCGTTGCGTCCGGCACGAGTCGCCCCGCTTCGACGCGCGTCAGTTCGGCCAACAGGTGGGTCACCGGGTCGCATCCTTCACGAATGGGTCGGCAGTCAGCGGTTGGTAGTCGGCTGCCCCGGCGGGGCGTTCGACCGTGCAAAGACGCGAAACTGGGTTCCACGTCACTATACGGAACCATTCGCGGCCCTGTCAAGAAACAGTTGCATGATACGGTCGTGTGTCGGTATCGGTCGCTCGATGGCGTAGATGGGGAACCTCTGTGGGTAGATGCCTCCGACACGCTGAGAGCACATGGGATGTAGCCGAAGCGAAACACGTCACAGACAAGATCACGACACCCGTTCGCAATAAATATACCTAATCATATTAATCATGTATTTTCAAATATCACGTTTTAGTGTTACAATACCCGTAACAAAAGCGATGTCGTCTCCGTTAAATAATGGAGTAGACTATGTGGTAGGGTTATGCGGTCGCGTCTGACCGTTGCCCGTAATGATGTACCAACGGAAAGGAGGAGCGTAGACGCCAATACCCACTGCATGACGATGCGCACCGCTGCATCGCGACATACACGTTGCATTCGGAGAAGAGGGGAAATCCATGAAACGACAGTTCGGACTCATCACCATCCTCGCCCTGATCGCCACATTCGTCTTCGGCAGTGCCGGGACCGTTGGCGCTGCGGGCACGACCGTGGTTGTCACACCGACACAGACCCAAGGATGGTCCACGGCGGACACGCGACCGGGCGGCGCGGTGAATTTTGTGGTAGATGCGACGGCTCCGCGAGGGGCGGGCGCGCTTCAACTGACGACGGACGCGACGATCACGTCCAAAGCGCAATACCTGCACGACGCAAGCACGCCGCTCGCCTCGGTCACGGAGTTGAGCTACTACACCAAGCAGGTGAGTGCGCCATTTCCAGGTGCCGATGCTTCGTATCAGCTGCCTAGCCTCCTGAATGGCACAACCGGGTTCACGACACTGGTGTTTGAGCCGTACCAAAATCCCGGCAACAACGGAAACGCGACCGTCGTGAATAACGTATGGCAAAAATGGGACGTTGCGACTGGGCTATTCTGGTCCACTCGAACAGTAACGTGTTCCAACGGCACGATCGTTGGTGCTCCCGGTGGCCCCGCCACATACACATTGTCCGCCATTAAGACAGCCTGTCCAAACGCTGTCGTGGCTGGATTCGGCGTGAACATCGGGTCGAACAATCCGTCCTATAATGTTGAGACGGATCTATTCGACTTCAATGGAACGACCTACGACTTCGAGCCGAACACGGTCGCGACCACCAAGGATCAGTGCAAGGATGGTGGCTACAAGAACTTCAACCCGCCGGACGGCCCGTATAAGAATCAGGGGCAGTGCGTTTCGTCCACCAATCACTAAGACGATGCCGACGAGCGCAATCTGAATCGCGGAACGGATGCAGGGGCGGGCCTTCGGGTTCGTCCCTCTCGCATGTCCCCGATCCGCGCCCGCGATCCGTCGGCGCGATCCAATGGAGAAGCACATTGGCGCGGCGATTCCCCATCATGGCTCGCAGCACGGCCTCCCAACTCGCTTGACAAGGGCGGGAAAGCCCATACGATGGAAAGCAGTTTCATGATTGGCCAATTGCTCGAAAGGCGTGCGCGATGAGTGGTGACTATCAAGTGCGTGCATTGGCGCGCGGCCTCGCGATCCTCACTTCTTTCACGCTCACGCACCCGGAGCAATCGCTGACGGCGATCAGCACGCGTCTCGGGTTGGCGAAGGGAACGGCCGTCCGGCTGCTCACCGTTCTGGAGGGGCACGGGTTTGTGGAACGTGCGGCCTCCGAGCGGTATCGCCTCGGCGTGCGGCTCTTTGAACTCGGCAGTATTTACGGGCAAACGTTTTCGATCGAGCAGGCCGCCCGCCCCGCGCTGGAAACACTCGCGCGGGAATGCCAGCAGACGGCGAATCTCGGCATTCTCAACGAGGGGCAAGTCGTCCATGTCGCCGTCGTGCCGCCGCAGCGCCCGATTCATTTCGCGGGGCAACTCGGGGCGCGCGAACTCGTCCATTGCACCGGGCTTGGCAAGGCGCTCATCGCCGATCTCGAGCCGGAGACGATCGCGGTAATCGTCGCGGAACATGGCCTGCCAAGCCGCACACCGCAAACGATCACGACCGTTGAGATGCTGCACGACCGGCTCGCCGTCGTCCGCGAGCGTGGCTACGCGACCGACGACGAAGAATCCTTTCTCGGCCTGACGTGCGTCGCCGCGCCGATCCGCGACGCAACGGGCGCGACTGTCGCCGCACTCAGCGTTTCCGGTACGACCACCGAGTTTGCTGCGACCGATTACGCCGTCGCTGTCGTTGCCGCCGCCGCCACAGTCTCGTACCGCCTGGGGTATGGGGTACACGTTCCAGCAATGACCAATGAGTGATGGACGGGGTGTGCGCTCTCCTCCCGTGTCGGGAGAGGGTCGGGGGTGGGCCGAATGATTATTGATGTTCATACACACACGCCGCGCTATCGGAATCGGGAGAGCGTGCCCGAAATGCCGGTCAACGTGAAGTGGCGACCGGATAAAGCGATGCCGACGGGGTATACGTGGGACGACTATCTCGCCGTAATGGAGCCGGTAGATCGCGCAATCTGCTTTAACATTGCGGCGGATCCACGCCCGAATACGCCTGGCCTCGCGGACGCGCACCGCGCCCCCGCGCGCCAGATCAACGATGAGACCGCCGCCTTCGTCCGCGCCCATCCGGAGAAGTTCATCGGCTTCCTCGCGTTGCACCCGCACGATACCGATGTATTGGAGGAGATCGAGCGGGCAACACAGGATTTGGGGCTGCGGGGCATCAAACTTGGGCCGAACTATCAGAACTTCGATCCCACCGGCGAAGAAGCCTTTCGCATCTACCGTCGCGCGCAGGAGCTGCGGCTGCCCGTCTTGTTCCATCAGGGGACATCGCCGGAGCGGTTCGCGGACCTCGATTTCGCCCACCCGCGACACATGGATCGCGTCGCGACCGCCTTCCCAGACCTGACGATCATCATGGCGCACATCGGCCACCCGTGGCAGACTGATTGCCTCGCCGTCGTCCGCAAGCACCCGCACGTTTGGGCCGATGTTTCGGCGAACTTCTACCGCCCGTGGTCGCACTACAACGCCCTGCGCGCCGCGACCGAGTGGGGCGTGCTGGACCGACTGCTTTTCGCCTCGGATTTCCCCGCCGCCACGCCGCAGGAGACGATGGACGGCATGCGCACCGTCAACGCGATCCTCGACGGGACGGCGCTCCCCCGCGTGCCCGAGGACAAGATCGAGGAAATTATCCACCGCGACAGCCTCGCGCTGCTCGGGCTTGCATAGCACCGTTCGTTGGGCGGATACCGGCAAACAGGAGGGAGCGTAGGATGGCTGAGCATGACGCGGACCGGGAGCTTTTCGACTCAATGCAGCGCGAACTGTACGTCTCGGTCGTCTCGGACGTACTCGACAGCCTCGGCTACCGCGCGCAGGCGATGGACGCGACGATTCGCCCGATCTACAAGGATGCCGTTGTTGTTGGCCGGGCCCATACCGTCCTTTCCACCGATGTCTACGAAATGCCGTCCGACGCGTACAGCGCGGAGATTGCGGCGATTGACAGCCTGCGACCGAATGATGTGCTGGTCGCGGCGACCAACCACTCGACGCGCACCTGCTTCTGGGGCGAATTACTCTCGACCACTTCGCGGGCACGCGGGGCGCGGGGCGCGATTATTGACGGCCATGTGCGGGACGCGCGCCGGATCGAGGAGATGAATTTCCCGGTCTTCGCCACCGGGCTGCGACCGATTGATTCCGCCGGGCGCGGCCTCGTCGTCGCGCACGGAACGCCGATTCTCTGTGGTGGGGTGCTGGTGAGTCCCGGCGACATCGTTTTTGGCGACCTTGATGGCCTCGTGGTCATCCCACAGGCGGTCGAGCAGGAGGCAATTGAGCGCGCGAAAGCGAAGGTCGCTGG
>JBBSFO010000495.1:0-4340 GCA_038238655.1 Thermomicrobiales bacterium
AGCATGTTGTCATCGGCGGCGAGGCGGTTGTTGCGCTCGAAGCCGCAGCCGAGGCAGCGATGGGTGACCATCGGCTCGCCGTTGGGCCGCGCGAAGCGCGCGACGGGGGCCATCTTCGCATTGCAGTCGCTCGCGCGGTCGCCGGGGCGCCCGCCGTCCACATGGCGGGAGTACAGGCAGAGCGGGCAATGGTTGCGGTGCTTGCCGCCACTGATCGTCGGCCCGATAAAGGCGCGGCAATGGACGCACTTGAACGACTCGCGTCCTTCGCGTACCGCGCGGGTTGGGCCGCGTCGCGTTGCGTCGCGCGGCACATCGCGGACATCGCGCGTCGGCACGCGCTCTACGCGCCGCTCGCGAATCCTAGTGCGTTCCGGTATGTATGCCGCCTCGTCGTAGAAGTCTTCGTCGTGATCCATGGAAGTGCTTCGCTCGCGTCCGCTCTGCCCGTCTGCGTTCAGCGCCCCGATAGCGCCGCAAAAGTATGGAATGACCACGGGAGCCTGTCAAACCCGCTCACTCTGCGCCCGGATGCGGACATGGCCGATGCCATCCGCGATCGCGATCTGCGTGCCGAACGGTTCGGACAGCGCGGCGAAACGTTGCAGTGTTTGTTCCGCCTGCGCGCCCGACGCGAGGCGCGGGATGCCGCGTTCCCAGACGGGCTGCTTGAAACCGAGCGCGAGCGGATAGAGCGCGATTTCGCGGACGCAGCCGCCCTCGAACTCGCAGATTGGCAGCACCGTTTCCCAGTAGCGGTTATCCGCCGGGAAGGAGCGTTCGAGGTTCTGATGAATGTCCGCCGTCAACTGCCCCGGTGTCCAGGTTGGGTCGCGCTTCATCGTGTCGTAGTCGTCCGCCGCGAACCGCTCCAGCGTCTCGTACTGGAAAATGAAGTTGCCGAGTGAGTAGAAAATCGGCTTCCCTTTGTAGAATTCCAGTCCACGCAAGAGGTGCGGGCCATGCCCGACGACGATGTCCGCGCCCGCGTCAATCACGGCGTGCGCAAATGCGGGCAGGAAGTCCGCCGGCAGCCAGCGTTCCCGCCCCTCCTCATGTGCGTGGATCGAGACCATCGCGAATCCGGCCTGACGCTTCGCCTCCGCCGTCCAACGAGTTATCTCCGCGAGATCGCCCGCGTGCGGCTCAGTACGGACGTGCATCTCGTCATCGGTGACTGCGTACGCCTGACGGAGAAAAGAATATTCCCCCTCCTTCGTCGCCGCTGGGTAGAAGTTCATCCAGTCGCCGAACCGGCGTTGCGCCTCCAATCCCGTTACCTCGGCGATCCGCTTAAGTTCGCGCATCGCCTTTTTGTCCACCATAATCGTACTCGTGAAACGGAGCGGGTTGAGGCCGGGTCGGCCGGGCAGGATCGCCGTTTGATCGCCGCCGCGCTGCCCCTTCGCGAACGACGACGCGCAGCCGATCAACCCCACGCGCCCATTCACGGTCTCGATGTAGGCAGGCAGACGCGCCTCGCCGAGGTTCGCCCCCGCCCCCGCGCAGACGAGGTTGGCGTCGCGCAGGGCGTCGAGCGTGCGTAGTACACCCTCCTCGCCGTAATTGAGGGTGTGGTTGTTGGCGAATGCCGTGCAGTTGAAGCCGAGCTGGCGCAGGTCGTCCGCGCAGCGCGGATCCACCGAAAGCGCCATCCCGCCGCTCTCCACGACCGGCCAGCCACGGAAGCGCGACAGAGTCACTTCGGTGTTCGTGAAGGCGACATCGCAGCCACGGATCAACTCGACCATTCCCAGAAAGGCGGGGTCGTCATACAGTGGCATCCGCCGGGTAATCAATGCATCGCCCGTTGCGGTCACGCGCATGCGCTTCGTCATATTCCCCTCCGGGAGTAGTCAGTAGTCGGTAGACAGAAACGACGACCCACGCGCGAAGCGCTGCCGCTTCCCACTGACTACTGACTACCGACTACTGCCCCATCCCATTCAAACTCATCGAACGGAAAGATCGGGCGCTGGAGACGGCGGTACGGAATCTGGTCGAGGTGGTTCGTCGTCAGTCCCGGCGTGTCCACATCAATGATCTCCGCCGCGATCGGCGTGAAGGCGGCGCGGAAGTGGACATTGGACTTGAGCAGCAAAATCTGCTTCTCGGTCGGCTCGATCCCCTGCGAGCGGAAAATCTCCAGATCGGTTGGCTGGGTCCGCTTGGTCGTCAGCAGAATTTCCACCCCGTTGACATCGAAGACTGCCGTCGGCCCCATGTCCATTTGCACGCCCGTCCCCATCGGCCCTTTGTTCCGATACATGCCATCCGTCACGTTACGGACGACACCCGTCACCGTGAGGGGCGCGCCGTGCAGGTCATCCGCCTTGCCGCCGATGGTGAGGGTGATCGTCGCGCCTACGCCCGCCGCGATCGCCTGCGCCGCCGCCTCGGGGTCGGCCATCACCGCGACGGCGGCATTGGTCGCGCCCGCCGCGATCAGGGGCCTGAGGAGGTGCGTGCCGTCGCAGGGTGTACCGCCGCCCGGATTGTCCCCCTGATCGGAAAGGACGACCGGCCCGTTCGGCGCGGCCATCGCCCGGCGCACCGCTTCGACCGGTGTGGCAAGATCGGGCACGAATTCACGCCGCATCTCCCACATGAACGCCGCCAGTTTGTCCGCGTACCGGCGCGCGAGGGCCGGGTCGTTGTCCGTCACGACGTAGAAATACTGGCCTGCGCCGGGGATGTCGCTGTACGGGAAACCAGGTGCGACGGTCACGGTCACGACGCGCGGATCGCGCTCGATTTCGTGCGCCTTCGCGACGACCGTCTGCATCGGCGGGCGCTCGCTGTAGGTCTTCGGGCCGAAGATCAGGAGCGGCGGGTGGCAACGCGCGGCGGTCGGTTTCAGGCCATGCCGCACGATGCGCATGAGGATCTCGCCCGCCTCGATGGCGCGCTCCCACGCGTCCACATGCGGATAGGTGTCGTACGTGACAAGCACGTCCGCGTCGTTCACCATCGTTTCGCTGATGTAGCAATGCCAGTCGAGCGTCGCGACGACTGGCACGTCCGGCCCGACGAGGGTCCGCACGCGATGGAGGAGATGGCCCTCGCCGTCGTCGTCCACTTCCGTGACCATCGCGCCGTGGAGGGCGAGCAGCACGCCATCGAGTCCGCCATCCGCACGCGCCGCAGCGATCCCGTCGAGGATGCGCTGCTCAATCGCCTCGATCGCCTCCGCCGCGACGGTGCCGGAGGGGGTCGCGCGGCCGAAAAAGGTCGGGACGACCGTGAATCCTTCCCGCGCCGCGCTCTCGATAAAGCCGCCGAGGCTGCTTTTTGTGCCCGTGAAAGCATCGAGGATTGCCTGCCCCGCGAACTGTTGAAACAGATCGGGCGTCGTCCGAATGGTCGAGAACGTGTTCGTCTCGTGCGAAACCCCGCCAATTGCGATGCGCATGGTTTCCTCCAGTAGGCAGTAGATAGTATTCAGTAGTCAGTATCTGATAGCCGGTAATCAGCAGTTAGTAGTCATGATATTTGGCTTCATTCTGACTACTGACTACTGACTGCTATCCCCGGCTTCCCCGTGGATCGAGCGCGTCGCGCAGGCCATCGCCGAGGAGATTGAAGCCGAGCACGGTGACGACGATTGCCAAACCGGGGAAGAGCGCGATGTGCGGATAGGTGAGGATGTAGGTGCGCCCGGCCGAGAGCATCGAGCCCCACGATGGTGTCGGCGGCTGCGTGCCGAGGCCGAGGAAGCTGAGGGCTGATTCAAGCAGGATGATTCCCGCCACCGAAAGGCTGGCGAGGACGATCAGCGGGCCGAGGACGTTTGGCAGGATGTGGCGGACGATGATGCGCGCGTCCGATGCCCCGACCGTTCGCGCCGCTGTGATGAACTCCCGCTCCCGCAGGCTGAGCACGTCCGCCCGCACGACGCGCGCGTACTGCCCCCAGACGGTCACGCCGATGATGATGACGACATTGCGCAGGCTTGGGCCGAGCGCGGCGGCCATTGCGATCAGGAGGACGAGAAGCGGGAAGGCGATTAACGCGTCCACGATGCGGGAAAGGAACGCATCCACGAAGCCGCCGAAATAACCCGCTGCTGCTCCGACGAAGGCGCCGATCACCAGCGAAATCCCCGTCGCGGAAAGGCCGACAATCATCGCGATGCGCGACCCGTAGATTACTCTACTCAACATATCCCGTCCGACCTCATCCATGCCGAAGGGGTGGGCGAGTGACGGCGCGGCACCCCGTATCGTCGTATCAATCGCATACGGATCATAGGGGGCAAAAATGGGCGAGAAGATAGCGAGCAGGGCGATGAAACCGATCATCACGAGGCCCGCGACCGCCGGCTTGAACCGGATGAAGCG
>JBBSFO010000496.1:0-4337 GCA_038238655.1 Thermomicrobiales bacterium
ACAAGCTGATCGCGAACCGGCTCGGAATCGCACGCAGCACCGTGAGCACACACGTGGCGATCATCCTCCAGAAGCTCGACGCGGCAAACCGCGCCGAAGCCGCCGCGATCGCTATACGAGACAAGATCATCGAACCTCCGAAGGCCGAGCCGCGGGCGGACAGGTAGAAATCACTAGGCAGATCTCGTCTCGGCAAGCGCGCAGATCCGTGAGAAAATGACGCATCGGCGATGTTTCTGCCACGGAGGTGCTAGATGCGAAGACTGATTCGACGGCTGACGGTAATGTGGGTGCTTGGGATCTTCACGGCAGTGGCGGTCCTTGCCTCTGCAAGGCCCGCGTATGCGGCCACCGCCGACCTGGAGTGTCTATCCGGGATTTCCAGTCGGCGGCCTCTCGGACTATGGATGGCACTTTGATGAGTCCAGTGGGCCACAATGGGGTGCCCGCGACTACAACTACGGAGGCGACGAGGGTGTGAACGTCGTGTTCAGCGCCAAGTTAACGCAGAATTCGACGTATCAAATACGGTGGCGGTTCGAACAACTCGGAAATTGCAGCCTCAAAGTCATTATGCAGGCGAACTTCTTCGGATGGGTGGACGTCGATCGCACCGAAATGCATCACATACACCTGGTAGATCGCGTGTCTACGGGAACGACCACAGCAGTCGTTCAGAGCAATGGCCAGTCAGTGTTCAGCTTCCTGGGGCATTCCGGTCTGTGCGGTACGTCCGAGTATCACTCGCACGAGGCCTCCGATTTCTCGCCGGGTACTCGTGTCACTGGGGTGCGATATAGCACGGACACATGCTGGTCAGATACGGACGACTTTACGGGAACGAATCTATATCAATGTCCGGGATCTGGCTTTAAGGCACACGACTCGATACCACCCCCGTCTTGTCCGCCGGGAGGCTGGAACGGCGGATATTACCTGTTGTCCGGCACGCTTGCGCAGTATTACTGCGAACTTTGGTCCAACATCAGCAAGACGTACACCGTGGCCGCGTTCACCGGGACATGGTAGAAGGAGCGATTCATGAAACGCGCACTCATCGCACTCGTACTGATCGCCGTTGTGGTTGGGGCGTCGGCGGGTATCTACGCCGTCAACACGAGCGGGGAGCAGGAACCTCCCGGCCTCGCGCACGCGACGCCCACTCCCGATACGACGAGCGCGAAGGACGCAACCGGTGCAAGACTTGAACTCGCCGCATCTGATCCGAGGCTGGGGAAGCTCGTCGACGCAGTACGTCTCGGTGCGGTAGACGACGTGTTGGCACTCATCGACTGGCAGCAAGCGGCGTGCGGCGGGCGACGTGATGTTGCGTGCGGTGCGGCCAAGGACGGCGAGACGATCAAGGTTGTAAACGCCGGATGGCCGGTGACATTCTTCGTCCCGCCTGATGTACTGCGTCCATCGCTGGAACAAGCGCTCGCCGGCGAGCCGCTCGCCCTGCGGTACGCGGCGCAATCGACGGACCAGCCGTCGGTGTACTATTTGGGGTTCGATGGTGCAGCCGTGAAGGGCAAGGGGCTCGCACCGCTCGCGGATCCGGGCAGCAACGTGACGGGGCTGTTCGTCACGGTCGATACCTCGCGCGCAGCTCCGATTGTGTTGATCGAGACGGGCATCAGCGACAGTTATCCCGCAACGAAGCGTGGTTCAGAACCCGGCTTCGAGAAGCAGCGGATCATCGCCTTCGATGGAACGACGGCGGCAGCGCGGTAAGCCGCCGTGGACGGGAATCGTCCCGGCGTTTCGTACGATCGCGTCACGTTAGGGTGCGAGTTCTCGGAATGGAGGTCGTCATGAGCCGTAAATGGAAATATCGTGCCGGCGCTGTCTTATTGCTGCTGATAGTCGGCGGCAGCTCGTTTATCGCCACGAAAACATTTTTCACATCAGGCAGGAGCGAAGCGCAGCAGTCTCAATCCAGTAAGGCGGTGGATGTGGCGGCGATTCAGCAGGCGCTCACCGCGGAGAAGCAGCGCCCTCGATTCGTCGGGGCGATCGACGGGATATTCATCGCGCCGTCCACAGACCAGTTCCCGGACGATCTCCGGGCAAAGCGAGAGCGACTCGTCGCCGGTGGTTGCGTAGATGTTCCTCGGGCTCGTGCGGGCGTGCTGGATCTCGCGAGGGAGCCGGTGTTTCCGGCCGGCTACGTCTTGAATCCTGGCGATCCGGAGGTCATCGCCTGCAGCGATGTCGTGACAGGCGTGAACCGCCAGTACTCCTTCACGAACGCAGACGGACTGCCGTCCGAAGTGCTAGTGTCGAGATCGATCGCGACGGCCTGGGGCCTAGACGTCGCTGCCGATCGCGTCAAGGCGGTCAAGGTTGGCAGACGAGACGCGATCGTTATTCGCCCTGAGACCCCTGATGGTACGGGGCAAACTTCAATGGTGCTCTTTCCAGAGCCATTCGGTCTAACGTTCGTCAGCGCATTCAACGTCTCGGCCAGCGAGCTGAATCAAATCCTTGTTGCCCTAACCACCGCAACGGAGTAGGAGCGTGATGTTCAAGCTAAAGTACATGGTCGTGCTTTCGATTCTCCTCGGGTTCACGCTCGGCATCGCCGTGACGTCACGTGCAAGAGCGGCCGGAACCGGATACACCATAGTCGTAACCATGACGCCTCCGACTCTCGTTAGCGGTTCATACGCAACGCTGAATTGTGGCTGGCATCTCGCCTGCGTGAACCCCTACACGTACAGCACGGGTCTCGACTTCGAAGACGGAAACACTGGTTACAACAACCCCTGGTACTTCCGCGGCTACTTCGCTACGGGCAACCCGGCTGGTGGGGTTGTCGCCACCGGTACGCCGCTGGTAAACCAAAGCGGTGCCGATGTCTGCGATCGGATGACAGTGTGGATCATCGAGAAATACAATGGTGTGCTACGAGCTGCGCCTCTGTACGTCCATACTAAGATCACAAACTCCACGGTCTTCGACATCGGTGGATCGTTGTTCGGTACGTACTTCAATCGGCAAATTGGCGCGACGATTGATGATGCCGGCTTGAATTGCTCCTTCACAGGGAGCCACGTCCATGAGGACCATGTGAGTGTCAATGGCGGTGTCACAACGACGCTTCATTCGAGTCTGTACCCGAGCGCCACGACGTGCAACAACAGTTGCGGTCTCTTCTTCAATTCCACTCAGAACGGTTGGACGCGAAAGTTCTCCTGGCCGGAGGGTGGATAGTTGGCTGATCAGGTGAACTTTCTGGTCAATTCGAGCCCCTCACGCGAGGGGCTTCTTCGCACCTCCACGAAAGTCGAAGGAAACGCGCGTAGATGTTGGATAGAGAACCATCGGCGGGTGTACATTAGACTAGAAAGAGAAGGTGAGCCCGTCGTGAAGCAACGAGACGACGAAGGCGGCACATGTGGGTAACAGCGGTCGTCTTGGCGTCATCCTCGCGCCGCTCGCGGCGGCTGCAATCGTTGTCGCGGCGACACACTGGCAGCACGCCCAGGCCGCCGCGACGGCGCCCCTCTCCCCGACCGCTGTTGTCGCGACACCGCCCTCGCCCTCGACGACCCGTGTTGTCACAGCGACGGAACCGCTGCCACCCACGCCCGGGCCCGACACGCCGACGCCTGCGCTTCCAGAACAGGGGGGACCGGCGGGCGGAGTGCTGGGCGGACACCTCTTTTCGGACGAGGACGGCGACGGTAAGTTCAGTCCAGCCGATTCGCCAGTCAGCACCGGGGTCAACGTCGCGCGCATTCCGTCGGATTCGACCGATCTCGCCCCGGGGTTTTTCAGCGCAGACGCGGACGCGAAGGGCTATTGGGAGGTGCGTGGTCTCGCCGATGGTCGCTATCGCGTGACTTGGGGGCCACCCGTTCGCAATGCCGCCGATCTCGAGAAGAGCATTCCACCGCCAACGGACATCGTTCTCAATCCGGAGCACACGGTGCGGCTTCCAAACCGTATCGTCGAAGTCGTGAAAGCCAACCGGATCCTCGACATCAACTTCGGCATTCCGCATCAGGATCCGGTCTTCGGCGGCGCCAGACCGCAGCTTCCGAACACCGGCGCCGGCGCTGGCGCGGGCGTGAGCGCGAATGAGTTTGTGCTCTTCGGCGGGCTCGCGGCGAGCGCCGCACTCGCACTCGGTTTAGCCCTCGCCAGGCGCAAAACGATCCGCAGATAGTTGGCGCGGCATGAGCGGTGTGAAGCAATTGCAGGTGCAAGTCCGGAAGCCCCTCGCGTGAGGGGCTTCTTCGCACCGGCACGAAAGTCGAAGGAAACGCGTAGGTGTCGGGTAGGGAACCATTGGCGGGCGTAGATTAGACTAGAAAGAGAAGGTGCTCGTC
>JBBSFO010000497.1:0-4330 GCA_038238655.1 Thermomicrobiales bacterium
CTGATTGTCCACTGCGACAGAGACGAACCGGAAATTCTTGTCGGCATTGCGCTCCACAAATTGCTGCCACCCGGGCAGCTGATCGCGGCAGCGTCACCAACTCGCCCAGAAGAAAAAGAGCGTCTTCGTGCCGCGCACCGCTCCGGGGCCGAGTTCACCCCCATCGAGCCGGGGCAGCGCCCAATCCGGCGACCGCTCGCCGAGATGCACACCGGTCTGAATCGTGGTTGTCATCGAAGCCTCCTGCTCTGTCTACTGCTACGACGCACCGTACGCCTCTTATCATCGCACAACGGCGCGTCTCCGATGCGTATTCCTCCCGTTTACACAAAAAAGGAGCGGTGGCACGCCTGTGTGCCACCGCTCCCTGTTGCCGCGCGATCCCCACCGGGCGCACAACCATACACCTCTCATCTCCCCTCTCCATCGTAATGGAGAGGGGGCAGGGGGTGAGGTTAATCCCCGCCCATCGCGGGGGCCGGGATCGGGAAGATGCCGCCCTTCAAGGGTTCGCCATCGTCCCAATACGCGGGCGCGCCCATTTCGGGCATATCCAAACCCGCGAGTTCGTCTTCCGGCCTCGAGCGGAGGCCCATCAGTCGGTCGCAGAGCTTGAAGAAGCCATATGAGACGCCGCCCGCCCACAGGATGACGACAACCGCGCCGATCCCCTGCGCGCCGAGTTGGCTGGCGTCACCGAAGAACAACCCCTTCACCTGCGTGCCGCCGTAGTTCGCCGTGCCGTCCGCGAACAGCCCGACGGAGAGTATCCCCCAGACGCCGCAGACGCCGTGGACGGAGATCGCGCCGACCGGGTCGTCCACGCGCAGTTTCTTGTCAATGATCGCCACCGCGAAGACGACGATCACGCCCGCGACCGTGCCGATGATGAAGGCGCTGATCGGCGAGACATAGCCGGATGGCGCGGTGATCGCGACGAGACCCGCGAGCAGGCCGTTGCACGTCATGCCGGCATCCGGTTTGCCGTTCAGATACCACGTCAGCAGCATCGCCGCCATCGCCCCGGCGGACCCTGCAAGCATCGTCACCGTGGCGATCAGGCCGATGCGGAGCGCGCCGTTACCGGAAGCGCCGAGTGTGCTGCCGGGGTTGAAGCCGAACCAGCCGAAGGCGAGGATCAATGTGCCGACGATGGCGAAGATCATGTTATGGCCGGGGATGACGTTGCTCGATCCGTCCTTGTTGTACTTGCCGATGCGCGGGCCGAGGACGATCGCGCCCGCGAGCGCGGTGAAGCCGCCGACCGCGTGGACGACGCCGCTTCCCGCGAAGTCAATGTATCCCTGTCCCAGACCTTTCTTGCCGAGTTGGGACAGCCAGCCGCCGCCCCACGCCCAGTTGCCGAAGATCGGGTAGATGATCGTGCTGATGAAGAAGCCGTAGACGCAGAATGCGCTCCACTTCCACCGCTCTGCCATCGCGCCCGTCGGAATCGTTGCGGTCGTGTCCATGAAGACCATGTTGAACAGGAAAAGGACGGCGATGCCGACATCGTACGTACCGTCCGAAAGGAAGAAGCCCTTGTGTCCGATCAGTCCCCAGTCCACGCCGCCGAGGTGAATCGTCAGTTCCTGATTGAGGCTGGAAAGCCCACCGAGGTTCGGCACGCCAACATTGCCGATACCGCCGAACTGAAAGGCGAAGCCGCAAAAAAAGTAGCCGAGCATGCCAAGGAAATAGATGCTGAAGTTCATCGCCATCACATGCAGCGCGCTCTTGCGACGACAGAACCCGGTCTCGACGAGCGCGAAGCCGAGTTGCATGAACATCACGAGGAAGCCCGCGACGAGCGTCCACGCGTAGTTAATGCCGAGGCGGTTCTGATTCACCTGTACGGCGAGTTGCGAGGCGAATGGCTCGCTCTTCGCCGCCTTGTCTACATCGGCTTGCGTAATGTTCGCGGGCGCGACGCCGACGACTCCCGTATCCGAGCCGATCACGAGGCCGGATGCATCCCGCGCGACCTCCGCATCTTTTTTGCTGCTTGGCAATGAAATGACAATGCCAATCAGCGCCACGATCAGCAGGATCGCCGTCGCGACGAGTACGCCGGTTTTGACAGACAAGCCGCTCTGCTTCACTCCCCCGCTGCTCGTGCCGGCCCCCGTGCCGGTGAGATTCCCCGTTGCCACAAACCCATCCTCCTCATCGCTCCCCGGTGCGCCCCGGAAACGACGGACCGAGCGCCGGTACCTCCGGCACACCCCCTGAGAACCTAACCCCCGGTCCCTTCCCTCGAAGGGAAGGGGTGCTCATCGCGATACTGAGGCGTTCCCGGAACACCTCGATCTCACGAAGGTTCGCTCCCCTTCCCTTCAAGGGAAGGGACCGGGGGTTAGGTTAAACCGTCGCGGTATCGTGCTGTTTGTGCTTGCCGCGTTTACGCATGGTGGAGGATGAGGTGGGATGCGCGCGCTGCGGTGTGGCGAGCGGAGTAGTGGAAAGGAGCTGCATGACCGCTTCGTGCTGATCGTGCGCGAGGAGGAGCGAGAAATTGGCCGATCCTGGTACACCGCGCAGGAGAATACGGCTGCGTTCGTCGGCGATGCCCGTGAACTCATCCCAGCGCCGGAAGACGACGCGATTGCGGGCGATCCCTTCCGTCGTGACGGTGTATTGGACCGGGATGGAGACGATCACGAATGTCGCAAGGACAACAATCACATTGATCGGCGCATGCATCCAGCCACCCAACGTGCCGAGCAGGAGGACGACGCCGATCAGGTACACATTCGTGCGCTGGAGACGGATGCGCTCGCGGAAGCGCAGCATCACCGTGCCGAGCGGATCACCCGTCAGCGGTTGCCCGACGGGGACGGCGACACGCATCAGTGTGAGAATTAGCATCATGCCGCACAACAGGGGGGCGATCATACGGCGACCTCCGTTTCGCGCCGGTCGGCGGACATCCAGCGCACGAGTCGCCGGGGTTGATGGGACGTGCCGACGAGGCGCGGCGCGCTGCGGGCGGCCTGCGCGCGGGTCGCGTTGAGCAGGTTGCGGGCGTACGCCGCAGTTGTCTTATCGGGCGCATCGAGCAGGACGGCGTGCGTCAATTCATCGAGCGCGTCGAACGTGCGCCCGAGGCGGAGCATCGCCTCCCCACGTTTCAACCGGACGAGGAAGTCTTCGGAACCACAGGTGAGAGCGCGCGCAAATGCATCCTCTGACTCGACGATAGCGGATCGTTCAAGCAGCAGCGCGCCGAGATACGCCCACGCGACGGCACACCGTGCATCGAGCGCGAGCGCATCCCGCAGCAGCCCTTCCGCCTCCTCCGCGCGTCGGGTGGCGATCCGCAGGGTGGCGAGCGCGACATATGCGGTCGCGTCGGTCGGCTCGTGCGCGATGATGTCGCCGTACGCGGCAATCGCCTGATCGAGATGGCCGATTCGTGCCAGTGCGGCAGCGCGTGCGTGCGGCGTGATGTGCATCTCGTCCCGCACTTCGTTCGGGATCGCTCCGCCGCAGGTATGGCAGAAAGCGGCGGCGGGTAGAAGGGGTGCGCCGCAACGATGGCAGTAGGTCGTCATGCCGCCCGCCTTTGCGTTTCTTGCCCACTCGCGACTGCGGCGTAGGCAGGCTGTGGAACAACAGGCGCGGTGACTTGCGGCGCGGCAACGAACTTCAGCAGAATAGGTGTGGCGATGGTTGTTAATAAGACCATCGCGAGCGACGCGGCGAAGAGTTGCCCATTGAGGATGCCCGCCTCTTTGCCGAGTGTCGCGACGACGAGCGCGACTTCGCCCCGCGTCACCATCCCGATCCCAACCGTGAACGCCTCCGCCGTGGGCAAGCGACCGACAAGCCCGCCCGCGAATGCGCCGACCGCCTTGGTCAGCACGGCAACCGCAATCAGCAGCGCGGTGAAGAGCGGCGCGGCAGCGAGGGCACCGCCGTTCGCTTCCAGACCGACGACAACGAAAAAGATCGGCACGAAGAGGCCGTAGCCAACGAGGTCAATACCGTAGGTGATCCGCTCCCGCTCCTCCGCCGGATGCCGCGCGACGGCGAGGCCGAAAAGGTATGCACCTGTGATCGCCGCGACCTTGCCGATGGATTCCGCCGCCCATGCCGCCACAATCACCAGCGCGAGGACAAGCGCGAGCGACGCTTCCCGACTCTTCAGACCGCTCAGATGGCGGAAAAGGTGTGGCATTACCCACTCACCGAGGGCGAAAGCGATGAGAAAGAAGAGACCCATCGAAAGGAGCGGCCGGAGCGGATTGCCGCCCCCCTCCAAGCCAATCACGACCGAAAGCAGAATGATACCGAGCACATCGTCAATCACCGCCGCGCCGAGGATCAC
>JBBSFO010000498.1:0-4320 GCA_038238655.1 Thermomicrobiales bacterium
AGTAATGGTGCGCGTACTGCCAGCGGCAGGCATCGTTTAGTTGGTTGTCCGCCGCGTATTCGGGGCCGAAGCGGTCGGACGCGCACAAGGAAAGATCAATCGCCGGTTCGCCCGCGACGATCCACCCCGCCAGCACATCGCCAACCGCCGGGGAGATCGAAAGGCCACCAACGCAGCAGCCGCTCGCTACCCAGAAACCGCGCACGCCGGGCAGTGGGCCGATCAGATACTTGCCATCCGCCGTCATCGTCGGTAGCCCGCCCCGGTGCTCGCGGACGGTGAAGTCCTGGAGGACCGGCAACTGCTCCACAACGCTCGCCGCCAGCCGCCGCAGGACACCGAGATCGAGGACGAGATCGGCGATCTGGAAACCGGGCGGCAACGCGTCCATTGCCACCTGCATCGGGTCCGGCTCGTACCCGCCAAGCATCAGACCGCCCCGCTCGGGCCGGACGTAGACATTGACATCAATGATCCGCACGATCGGCTGATCGTCCGTCACTCCATCAATCGGCTCCGTAATGACGAGTTGATGCCGCGTCGGTACGAGCGGAATGCGCAGACCGACCATCGCCCCAATCTGCCGCGTCCACGCCCCCGCCGTATCCACGACGACCGGCGCGCGAATCGCCCCTTGATCGGTGACGACACCCGACACCGCGCCATCGTGGACGGTAATCTCCGTGACGGCAGTCTGCGGAAGCAAGGTCGCGCCCAGCCGTTCGGCGGCACGGGCATAGCCGAGGGGCAATTGCCACGGATCGAGATACAAGTCCGACGGCATGTATGTGACGGCATGGATACCGTTCGGACGGAGGAATGGCGAAAGCATCGTCGCTTCCGAGGGCGAGATGAAATCCACATCGAGGCCGAGCCGCTGGCCGCGTGCGACTTCGCTGCGCAACTGCGCCTCGTGCTCCCGCGTGCGAGCAATCTTCAGGCTCCCGGTTTGGTGATAGACGAGCGGTTCACCCGTTTCCTCGGTAAACCGTTCGATCTTCCGCACGGCGAGCGCGGCGAGGCGCGTCATTGCATCCGTGCTGCGGTTCTGCCCGGTCAACCCGGCGGCGCGACGCGAGGTCTGCGAAGCAATCGCGAATTTCTCGACGAGTGCGACGCGCTTCATTCCTTGCCGCGCCAGATGGTAGGCAATGCTCGCCCCAAACGCGCCCGCGCCGATCACCACGGCATCCGCGTCCTCAATCATCGCAATCCTCCCCGGCGAGCAACGAGCAACGAATGCGATCTATCGTAGCACAACAATGGCATGTCGCCGCCCATTGGCGACACCGGGGGCCGCGCCGTATAGTACATGCGGTGGGCGAGCATGGCGCAACCACGGACGGATGTACGACGAGGTGGAGGATGTGGGAACGCGCGGCCATCCCGACGCGGCAACAGCCCGGCAATGGGGCGGCGCGAGACGATGCGACCCGTACCATGGAAGCGTTGTCTATGGATGGCCGCCGCGGTCGTTTGTGGCGCCTACTTGGACTGGGCTGGCTACTCGTCCTGATCGGTCCCGTCACCGATCTCTTTCGCACCCACCAATCGCCGCCTCGCCTCGTCTTCGGGTTGGTCGGGGTCGCTACCTTCGTGGCGCTCTATATCTGGATGCTCCTCGGTGATCGGGAGCGCCAGCTTCCGTTCTTCGAGCGTTGGTGGATAGTCTTCATCCTTCTTATCATCGAAACGATCGCACTCAATCTCGTCTTCGGCGCTTCCTGGGTGGGACTTTTCTTCTTTATCAGTGTCAGTGCGGGCCGCGCGCCGGTACGGATCGCCGTGTGGCTGATCGTCGGCATCAGCATCGCGACGGGGCTGGTGAGCGCGGCATCGGGCCTTAGTCTGACCGATTCAGGGTTATTGTTCATCCAGGTCGGCTTGCTCGGTATCAGCATGATCGGCGTCTTCCAGATGGTGCGCGTCAATCGGGAAATGCGCGCGGCGCGGGAGGAAAACGCGCGTCTAGCAGTCGCCGAAGCAGTCGCCAAGGAGCGGCTGCGCTTCGCCCGCGAGTTGCACGATTCGGTGACGCAGGAACTGTTCTCGATGACGCTCCACGCGCGCACGACACTCAAGAACCTCGACCGGGCGGGCACATCCGCCGCCGACCCGACGCGCCAGCAGGTGATAATCCTCAGCGACCTCGCGCAGGCCGCCCTGGCAGAGATGCGAATGCTCATTTTCGAGCTGCGCCCCGGCGCACTGGCGGAGGAAGGGCTGGTCAACGCCGTGCGCAAACTCGCGGCAGCAGTCAGCGCGCGCGAAGCGATCGCGATTGACGTGGACGCGCCCGTGCAGCGCCTCGCGCTCGGGACGCACGCGGAAGAGCACCTCTACCGGATCGTACAGGAGGCGCTGAACAACGTCGTCAAGCACGCGGGCGCACGCCGCGTCGTCGTGCGGATCGCAGCGATAGAGCACAGCGCGAAACTCGGCGTGGACGTGCGCGACGATGGCAAGGGATTCGACCCGTCGCTCGCGCATCCCGGCCACATGGGGCTGGAAACGATGGCCGCTCGCACCAAAGAATTGGGTGGCGACTACGCAATCACCACCGTCCCCGGCGTCGGCACGACCGTGCGCATCACCGTCCCGCTCGACGCTATTCTGCCTGACGTGCGACACCCGAGTACGGAGGCAGACGCGTTACTGGCACGATGAGGGAGCCTAACCCCCGGCCCCTTCCCTCGGAGGGAAGGGGTGACTTATTGCACTACCGAGGCGTTTCCAGAACACCCCGATCTCACAAAGGCTCACTCCCCCTTCCCTCGGAGGGAAGGGGGCTGGGGGGTTAGGATTGCCTGCTTTTCAAGAAGGCGATGATCGCGTTTAGTTCGTCCGGCGTGAGATTGCTGCCATAGGCGGGCATGTTGCCGCCGCCGTTGAGGATACGGACGGTGATTTGATCTTGCGCCAGGCGGTTCGCGACATTCGTCAAGTCCGGGCCGCGATCGCCGCCCTGCCCGTTCACCGCGTGGCAATACTGGCATCCTTTCGCGTTGAAGAGTTGCGCCCCCTGCGCGACCGGGCCGTTCGACGCGCCGACGACGTTCGCCGGGAGCGGCTGTACATCGAATTGCGGCGACCACGGCGCGCGGACCGCGACCTGCCAGAGCGCCCCGATCGTGATCAGTGTTAGCAGGACGAAGGCGACCGCCCACGGCCGTCGCTTCGGGCTGCGCTCGCCGTGATTGGAGACGAAGGGCAGCCCGAAAAGCACGACGAAAAGGAGGAGCGGCGCGAGAATGATGACGAAACTCTCCGCTCCCTTCGGCAGGAGCGCAAGCACGCCGAAGTACCAGAGGAAATACCAGTCGGGCCGCGGGTAGGCCTGGACAATCGAGGGGTCGGGCTGCTGCCCAAGTTCCTTCGGGCCGAAGACGACGGCAAACAGGACAACCGCCGCGATGACGGCGACACCGAAGACCACATCCCGCCACGCTGCGTCTGGCCAGAAGGGCACGCCGCGTCGCTTCAGGAGCGCCTCGTACTTCGCACGATACGTCTTCGGGTCCACCGGATCGCCCGCTTTCGGCGGCTCGGAGATGCCGTCGTGGATGACGAGATAGAGATGCAACCCGACGGTCGCGAAGATCAGCGCTGGGAGAAAGAAGACATGGATGGCGAAGAAGCGGCTGAGGGTCGCACCGCTCACCGTATCGCCCGCAAAGATGAAGTGCGCGACCGCGTTCCCGATGATCGGCAGACGGCCTGCCTGCTCGGCGGCGACAACGAGCGACCAGAAGCCGTCCTGATCCCAGCGCAGCAGTTGCCCGGTGAAGGCCATCCCGAGCGTCAGCGCGAAGAGGACGACCCCGGTGAGCCAGTTCACCTCGCGCGGGAATTTGTACGATCCCATCAGAAAGACCCGGATCATGTGGATGCCGATGCAGATCATCATCGCGGAGGCAGCGAAGTAATGGATGCCGCGCACAACCCCGCCAAAGGTGTCGTGCGAGATGAATTGGAGGCTGTTGTACGCGTCCGCCGTCGCGGGCACATACGCGGTGGCGAGGATCGTCCCGGTCGCGACGAGCGTGATAAAGGAAACGAGCGTCGCGCTGCCGAACACATAGGCCCAGCCGATTTTCCCCGTCTGCGGCACGGGATGCTTCAGGATTGGCCCGACCAATTTCGATGTCCCCGTCCGGTCATCGAACGCCCGCCATGCCCGTATGAAGATATTTCCCCGCTTCGCTTCCACTACCATCACGCTATCCTTACGTCCTCAGACCCCGAAAGAGTTACGCAGTTCGCAAGAGAAATCCGGTGGTGGCGGCCTTTAACCTGCCACAGCGAGGCAGGCTAAAGCCC
>JBBSFO010000499.1:0-4316 GCA_038238655.1 Thermomicrobiales bacterium
AGCAGGGAACCGTCCGGCAGCTTGCTGCTGATATTGCCGCTCGTGCCCCAGACCAGACCGCGCGCAAATGCGGATCGCCCGACGGCCTGCAATTCCGCGCGGATCGCTGGGATGGCATCATTGGTGCATAGGGAATCGGTCGGCACGGGTTGTTCCTTCCGTTTCCTGGGAACCCCGTGTGTATGGCGATGGAACCATACGCGGGTCTGATCGTCCTATGAGAAGAATGGTTCGCCCGGCACAGGTCGGCGCGACGACCGCCGGCATTGTACCAGTCGTGCGCGTGGCATCTGGTACGATAGGCGATGAACGATGAATGATGTTGATTTCCGATCGCGATCGATCGGTAGATGCGCAGCGTGGACGCTCGATAGGTGCGGTTTCGGGTCCCAGGGTTCTGCAGAAGGGGTACGGGACAATGCGATTGGTACGTTCTTTCATGCTACTGGCAGTCATCGCCAGTCTGTTTGCCTTTGTGGGAAACGCCGAGACATCTGTCGCCGCGGCGACCGTCATCCCGGATGTCGCGCCCGATGCGCCGACCGCCCTGTATTATCCGCAGACGCATCACGCGGTCGGCGGGGCGTTCATGAAGTATTGGACAAACGGCGGCGGACTGACCCGATTCGGCTTCCCCGTCACGGAAGAAACGTCCATCAAAGACAACACGGGCAAGCAGATCACCGTGCAGTTCTTCGAGCGCGTGCGGATGGAGTATCACCCGGAGAATGCCGGGACGCAGTACGACGTGCTGCTCGGTCAGCTCGGGCGTGAACTAGCCGGGAGCCGCAACGATCAGCCCTTCCGCGCCGTGCCGGAAAGCACGAAGAGCGAACTGAACGACGACGGCTCGCTCTTCTTCCCGGAAACGAAGCACACCGCCTCGAATAGCTTCCGCCTCTACTGGCAAGCGAATGGCGGCTTGCCGATCTACGGCTACCCGCTGTCGCAGGAGTTCACCGAGCGCAACGCCGATGACGGCAACACCTACACGGTGCAGTATTTCGAGCGGGCGCGTTTTGAGTGGCACCCCGAGGTCAAGGGCGGCAGCGTCCTGATTGGCCTGATGGGCAAAGCGAGCGCGCAAACGATTAAGGCGAATTTCGCCCCGCGCGATCAGGGTAACCTCGTCGAGTGGACGCCGAATATGTTCCAGAAATGGATCGAGATAGACCTCAGCCGGCAGCGCCTCACCGCGCACATCGGCAACGCAAACGTCTTCACGACACTGATCAGCACCGGCACATCTGAACACCCGACGCCGCCCGGCGATTACGCGATCTTCACCAAACTGGCGAAGGACGACATGACCAATGGCAAGGCGGCGGGTGACGAATACTATTACCTGCCTGACGTTCCCTGGGTGATGTACTTTATCGGCGGCGGCTACGCGATCCACGGGACGTACTGGCACACGAACTTCGGCACGGTGCAGAGCCACGGCTGCGTCAACGTCTCGCCGGACGGCGCGAAGGCCCTCTACGATTGGTCGCCGCTCGGCACGCGCGTCGTCGTCCACTAAACGAGAGAACGAATGCGCTGGAGCAAGCTCAAACAACGGGTCGAAGACCGAATGGCCGACTCGCTCCAGCGACGTGTCGAGATTCATACCGCCCGTTATCGTAAAGCGGACGATAGTAATGGTCGTCTATGGTTCACGGTGGATAAGCGAGAAGTCGCGAGTATGTGCGATTTCCGGTACAGGATCAGCCATTATGAATTCGCCAATGCGATCAGGGTTGCTACTGGCGCGACGGATTACCATGATCCGAAGCAACGTGCCATCTACTATTCCGCAGAGAAGCAGGCTGACGTAGCCATGCATGAGCAAGGTGTTTTCAGCCGGTGGCAATCAAATCATATTCTCTGGGATTATCTCTCCCTTTCGATTGATGTCGCTTTACAATCTGACAACGTACTCGTTCGTGCCCTCGTGATGCTCGATCGCCGCCTCGGCAAGCGACGGCTCCGCACGCTGCAACTCGGTGACGACGAGCATCCGCTGGTGCGGCAATTCTACGATCTGCGCTGCGAGGCCGAGGGCATCAGGGCGCGCACCGCACCCGTATGAATAGGGTAGGGGCGCATAGCATGCGCCCTCCCGGCGTTCCTCTCATGGAATAGCCGAGCGGCGAGAGGGCGCATACTATGCGCCCCTACCTGGATTGTCGCCCGTCATCCATTTGACGCGCCTTCCACCGTAGTGGGCACGGCATCGAGGCGGCCATCGAGTTTGCGTTCCAGCGCGTGAATATGCGCCAGTACATCGGCGTTCATGTCGTCCACCTTCTCGTGGAGGTGGGCGATTTCCAATTCCGCCTTCAGGTTGACATCGTATTCGATGTCGGAGCGGACGCGGTCTTTGGCGGCTTGGCGATTCTGGCTGATCAGGACGAAGATCGAGAGGAAAATCGCTTCCAGCGACACGGCCATCGTCAGCAGACCGAAAGGGAAGGGGTCGAATGCGTGCACACCGGGCACGAGGTTCGTGTTGACGACGATCCAGATGAGGAAAAGACTGGCATTGATGAGCAGAAAAGGGATACTGCCGCTGAACTCGGCGATCCAGTCCGCGATTCGTTGTAGGGTGGAACGGGTGTCCACCATCTGATCGTTGACATTGCGCGAGGCGGTGTGCCGGAGCCGCGTGCTGGTGTCGCGCAGGCGCGCGCCGACGACCTCCAAGAGGTCGAGCGCCATCGTCGGATGGTGGCTCAAACAGCGCTCCAGGTCATCGCGATCCACGCGAAGCGCTTCCATATCCCGTATGACGACTGCGGTCGCCGTGCGTGGGCCAGGGTGGAAGAGGGAGATTTCGCCGAAGAAGTCGTTGGGGCCGTCCACTTCAAGAACGATGCGTGTGCCGGTATCGTCCTTGATGAAGACTTCAACGATACCGGTGCGGATGACGTAGAGCGCGTCGCCAGGATCGCCGAGTTCAAAGACGACATGACCGGCAGCGATGCGTACCTCTTCCAGGACGTGGGCAATCGCCTCGCGCTCATTGTCGTCGAGCGTTTGGAAGAAGGGAATATTGGCGAGTAGGGCCGCATCGGCGGGCATAATTAGCTCCTTACGGCGCGAGGATCATGGTGGGCGCGGTCTTCATCTCTGCCCCCAACGATAGTTATGGGTCCCGGCGCACCGTTTCCGCGATCAGCGAGGCGACGAGGGCAATGCGATCGGGGAGGCTCGGCAGGCTCATGTATTCTTCTGGCGAGTGCGCGCCGCCGCCCATCGGGCCGAGGGCATCGAGCGTCGGCGTGCCGATGGCGGCGGTGAAATTGCCGTCCGAGCCACCGCCCGTGCCGATCGCTTCGACGGGGATGTCCCAGCCGCCGAGGATGCCCCCGGCGATGGCGAGCAGACGATCCTGGGCACGGGTACGCTCCATCGGCGGCCGGTTGATGCCGCCGGTCAGTTCGGCGGTCGTGTCCGGCACCGTCGCGTGCGCCGCGATGGCCCGCATCGCCGCTTCGATGTCCGCTACCGCAGCCGCCGTCGGCACGCGCACGTCAATCTCGGCGTACGCTTCCGCCGCAACGACATTGCGCCGCGAGCCGCCGCGCACGACGCCGACATTGACGCTGGTGCCCTCGGTGTTCCCGGCGCGCAGCCCCGGTGTGGTGAGGGCATGGAGAGCGATGATTTTGTGCGCCATCTCCAGATTCGCGCTCCGCCCGCGCCACGGCTCGCCGCCCGCGTGTGCCGCCTTGCCGGTTACGCGGAGGTCATAGAGGCCAATGCCCTTGCGTGTCGTGACGACGCAACCCGGCCCAACCGCGCGCCCCGGTTCGAGGATGTATGCGGCGTCTGCACTCTTTGCGGTCTCCTCGATCAGCGTGCGGGAGGTGAGGGAGCCGACTTCCTCGTCCGTGTTGATGATATAGCGTACATTCGGGAGCGGAATAGCGAGATCGCGCAGAATCCGCAGCGCGTAGATGCCGCTCAGAATGCCCGATTTCATATCGGAAACACCGCAGCCCGTGACCCGGTTGCCCACTGTCGTGAAGGGGCGGGTTGCGACCGCCCCGGTCGGATAGACGGTGTCAATATGGCCGACGAGTACGACCGTCGGGCTGCTCTCCGCGCCCTGCCACGTCGCGCGCAGGTGATCGCCGCGCTCGGCTTGCGGGAAAGATTCGACCGCGCCGCCGCTCGCTTCCAGCCAGCCACGCACGATGCGCCCGACCGCATCCACGCCCGCCTTGTCGTCCGTTGGGCTGTCCATGGCGACGATCCGCTGCAAATCGCGCAGATACTCCTCCCGCATCCCTCGCGCTCGCTCCCGTATCGCCCCCCGCATCTCCGCCACA
>JBBSFO010000500.1:0-4302 GCA_038238655.1 Thermomicrobiales bacterium
CACGGACGTGGACCATCGTGTAGGTCTGTGCCATCCGCTCGACGCTCGCCCAGTGGGTCGTCGCGGTCTTGCCGGCGAGCAGGCCCGCTTCGGCGAGCAGGAACGCACCGGTGCAGACGGACGTCGTCAGGCTCGCCTCTGCCGCGCGTCGCTTGATCCAGCCGATTAGTTTCGGGTTGGCGACTTCCCGCCGCGTCCCCATCCCCCCCGGTACGACGAGCAGATCGAGATGCGGCGCGTCCGCGAGTGCGTAATCGGGCACCACTTTCAGCCCATTGCGCGCGACAATCGGGCTGTTGCTGTCTGCCCGCTCCGCGACGGTGACGACGGAAAAGCCGCCCTCCGTCACATTCCCGGCCACCGCGAAGACCTCGAACGGCCCCGCAAAATCAAGCACTTCCACGTCATCAAAGAGTACAATCCCGACGCTGAGGGTATCGCTGCTGGTTGCCATAAACGTGTGTCCTCTTTCTGTATGCTTCTCTCTAACCCGTATTGCGTAGCCGGGGGTCGAGGACATCGCGCAGCCAGTCGCCGATCAGGTTGATCGAAAGCACGGTGAGCATGATCGCGACGCCGGGGAAGGTGGCGAGCCACCACGCGGTGCTGACGTATTGCCGCCCGTCTGCGAGCATGTTGCCCCAGGTCGGTTGGCTCGCGCCGACGCCGAGGCCGAGAAAGGAGAGTCCCGCCTCCGCGATGATCGTCCCGGCGATGGCGAAGGTGGCGATGACGATCGCAGGCGTAATGACATTCGGCAGGATATGACGGAAGAGGATTGAAGGAGCACGCGCGCCGATCGTGCGGGCGGCAGTGACGTATTCATAATTCTTGGCGGAGAGCGTGCTGCCCCGCACGACGCGAAGGAACGGTACCCATGCGCCGATGCTGAGGATGATAATGACATTGAAGAGCCCGCCACCAACGACGATGGAAATCAAAATTGCGAGCAGCAGGAAAGGGAACGCCAGTTGGACGTCCGCGATGCGGCTGATGACCCCGTCGACACCGCCACCATAATAGCCGGAGAGTAAACCGAGCACCGTCCCGATGCAGCCACCGAGCGCCACCGCCGTCAGGCCGACGATCAGTGAGACCCGCGCGCCGTAGATGATCCGGCTGAGAATGTCCCGGCCTAGTTGATCCGTGCCCAGCAGGTGGGTCGTCGTGCCATGGATGACTTGCGTCGTGCCATAGCGGGGGCAGGAGGTGTAGGCAGGACAGTTAAGCCGCGCGATCAGGTCGCCCTGCTTTGGGTCGTGTGGGGCGAGCCACGGCGCGGTGACGGCGGCGATCACTACACACAGGAGGATCAAGAAGCCGGCGAGCCCAAGGCGGCCACGCCGGAGCATTCGCCACGCTCGCCGCCCGGCGCGCCGCCGCTGCGGTTCCTCTCGGAGCGCAACGCGCGTTCCCGTTAGCACGCCTTCTTGTGACATCGTGTACTCCTGTTGAAAATCGTTCCAGTCGTTCTATGACAAACGGACACGCGGGTCCAGCCACGTATAGAGGATATCCACGAACAGATTGATCAGCACGAACGTGGTCGCCACAAGAAAGACAATCGCCTGCACAACCGGGAAATCATGCGCGTTGATGGAGTCCACCGCGAGTTGGCCAACACCGGTCCACTGGAAAATCTGCTCGGTGATGATCGCGCCTGCCAGCAGGTTGCCGAAGTCCAATCCAATCACCGTCACGAGCGGGATGGCAGCGTTCTTCAGGCCGTGCCGGAAGATGACAATCATCTCCCCAAGCCCTTTGGCGCGGGCCGTGCGGACATAATCCTGATCCATCACCTCCAGCATCCCGGAGCGAACGAGCCGAGTGAGGCGAGCGAGACCGGGTGAGGCGAGCGTAATCATCGGCAAAATAAAGTATCGTGGTGAATGACCATATCCCTGCGATGGGAGCACTCCGAATCGGACGGCGAAGATCAGAATGAGCATAATGCCGAGCCAGAAGTTTGGCACGGATTGACCGAAGAGGGCGACGAATGTCACGACATTATCAAAGATCGAATACCGCTTCACCGCCGCAATCACCCCGAAGACAATCGAGAATGTGACGGAGAGCACAAGGGCGCAGACGGCGAGTTGGATCGTCCGTGGGTAGCGGCTAAGGACAAGATTCATCGCGTCGGAGCCCTGGAAGCGGATGGACGTGCCAAAACTGCCATGCGTGGCATTCCCGAGGAAGGTGACGTACTGCTCCCAAAGCGGGCGGTCGAGTTTCAGGTTATGCCGCATGTTCTGGATGTCCGCCTCGGATGAGGTTGCCGAGAGCAGCAACCGCACGGGATCCCCGGTGAGGTGCAGGACGAAGAAGACGACCGTGATGACGCCGAACACGACGAAGACCGCCTGAATCACCCGCCGGACGATGTACTGAATCACAAGACCCCCCTTCGGGGAAGTAATGAGTTGCGAGTAACGAGTAGCGAGGGAATCGCTCCCACTCGTTACTCCTTACTCGTTACTCGTTACTCGGTTATTCGTTCCACTTCATCTCGTGCGCCCAGACCATCTCGTCGAAGCGCGGCTCCCACTTTACCCAGTTGTCCACACCGTAGATGTCCGTCAGTTGATACATGAAGAGCGCGGCAGCGTCGTCGTACATGATCTTCTGCGCCTGCGCGTAGAGGACATTGCGCCGCTGAACATCGAGCGTGAACCGTGCCTCGGTGATCGCTTTGTCGAACTCCGGATTACCATACGCACGGTCGTTTTGTCCCTTCCCGTTGTTGATGGTATCACGCGTGTCGCTGGAGAAGAGCGGGTAGAGAGTGTTGTCGGCATCGAAGAGCCAGTTTCCCCAGGAGACAAAATAGAGCCCGTCGAACTCCCTCGCGAGATTTTTCTGCGACAGCAAGGTGGAGTCGAACAGGTTCGGCTTGCAGCGAATGCCGGCTTTGTTCAGTTCCTGCGCAATCGCCTCCGCGACCTCCTTGTCCTTCATGTATCGCCCCTGAATGTAGTTGATGTTGACATCGAACCCGTTCGGAAAGCCCGCTTCTTTCATCAAGGACTTCGCTTTATCAATGTCCTGCGGATAGGGCTTGAGCGTCGGATCGAAACCGACGTGCCATGGCGCGAGAACGGTCGCGACGCGGGTGCCGTTGCCAAGCAGCACGGACTGGATGATGCCGTCAATGTTGGCGGCGTAGTTGATCGCCTGCCGGAGTTTCGGGTTGTCCAGGGGGGGCTTGCGGACTTCCATTACGTAGAAGGGGATGCGATTGCTCGCGACCGCACGCGCCGTCTGCCGGTTGCTCTTGTTAATGTTGTCCACCTCTTCGGGTGGCATGTCCTTCGCGACATGGACTTCGCCGGAGCGCAGGGCCGCGACGCGGGTCGCCACTTCGGCGATCGTTTTCATCCGCACGTTCTTGATAGCGGGTTTCGGACCCCAGTATCCGTCGAATGCCTCGACGACGAGGTCCTGATTGGGCGACCAGGACTTGAGTTTGTACGGCCCCGTACCGATATAGCCCGCCGAGCCGCTGGCGATTCCCATGTTGCCGGCTGCCGCCGCCCACTTCGGGGCAATCATATTCATTGCGAAGCCGGACATCCGCAACAGGAGCACCGGGTCCGGCTTCGCGGTGTGGATATTGACGGTGTATTTGTCCACCACGTCCACTTTGTCGATCACCGAGTAGGTCGTGCGACCATCGGCGTTCGTTTTCGGGTCGAGGATGCGCTCGATATTCCACTTGACCGCGTCCGCCGTCCACTCCTCGCCATTGTGGAACATGACGTTTTGGCGGAGCGTGAATTGCATCGTATTGTCGTCCAACCGTTTCCAGGCGGTGGCGAGCACCGGTGAAACCGTCTTGCCATCCGACTCGACCTTGACCATTGGCTCGTAGATGTGGCGCAGTTGGCTCTCCGCGATCGTGGCGAGATACAACTGGCCATCAATGCCGTGTGTCGTCAGTTGATTCGTGCCCCAGGCTATCACAAGTTCGCTCGGCTTATTGCCTTGCGGTTTGCCCGGCGGCGGGTTCTTGATCGAAGTCTGGATCTGCTGCGAGCCCGCCGTCGAGACGGGGGCGAAGGTTGGTGTCGCCCCGGTGGTTTGCGCTGCCGGAGTGCTGCCGCTAGCGGCCGGGGTGCTGCCACCCGCTGTTGTCGCACCCGCAGGCTTGGTCGCCGCTGCGGCACCCGTCGTGGCCGTCGGGGCTGTGCTGGAGCCGCCGCAGGCCGCGAGGACGGCGCTGGCCGCTGCCGCTGCGGACCCAATGAGGAACCGCCGTCGGTTCAAGATGAGAGTGTGTAGACGTTCGCGCTCGGTCATGTC
>JBBSFO010000501.1:0-4298 GCA_038238655.1 Thermomicrobiales bacterium
CGGCTGATGTTCCGGCACATCTTCCCGAATGTCATCTCCACCGTGCTGGTTGTCGCCGGGTTCGACATCGCAGGCGCGATTCTCGCCGAGTCGGGCCTGAGCGCGCTCGGCTTCGGCGTGCAGCCGCCGACGGCGAGTTGGGGAAACATGCTTGCCAAGTCATTCCAGTATGCGCTCAAAGCGCCCTGGCTCGTCGTCAGCCCCGGCGTGATGATCTTCCTTACCGTCCTGAGTGTCTTCCTGATCGCCGATGGCCTCCGCGACGCCCTCGACCCGCGCATCAGTTGACAGCGCGGTTCGATTGGTTTTAAGCGACCGTCGAGCCGATGAGGACGGTGTGTTTACCAGCGACTTTGGTGAGGAAAAGGATGCGGTGATTGTCGCCGGAAAGGCGGAGGTCGCGCATCAGGGCGTCGGGGGTGAGGGGAGAGCCGCGTTTCTTGATGACGACGTGGCCGATGGCGCGCGCGCGCAGGTAGGCACGGAGCCGTTTGAGGCTGAAGGGCATCGCGTCCTCGATGGTGTAGGCGTGGGCGAAGGGCGTGACGACGCATGCGTCGCTCGTGATGTAGGCAATCGTCGGATCGAGCAGCGCGCCACCGACGAGCGCGGCGACATCGGCGACGAGGTGCGCGCGAATCACTGCGCCGTCCGGCTCATAGAGATAGCGACGCAGTGGGACGACGGGTGGCGGCTCTGTCACTGTCGCGGTCAGCGTCGCGCCTGAGGGGAGGAGCGTCGCGCGACGGGTGACGCCGTCGGTGCGGAGGGTGCCGAACCAGAGTGCGGCCTCCTTCACATCGCCATCGAGCGAAACCCACTCAGCCTCGGCGTCGGGTGGTATGAGGTCGTGCGGAATGCCGGGCGCGACCTTGACGCCGACATTGCCGACGCGACCGACGAGCGTCGCGATGAACGACCACGGTGGCTGATAATCCGCGACATTGAAGATGCGCCGCTCCGCCGTGCGTCGTGCCGGATCGAGAAATGCAGCGTCATATCCCATGAGATCAACCAGTGTCGCATCGGCACACTGAAGAGAAACGTGATCGTCAAGGCCAAGCACGCGGACATTAGCGGCGGCGATAGCGGCGGTGAGAGGATCGCGGTCTACGGCGAGCACGTCGTGGCCGCTCGCCAGCGCGCGGAGATCGCCGCCGATGCCGCAGCACAGGTCCGCGATGCGCCGTGCGGCGGAATAGCGGGCGGCGCGGTGGGCGGCGACGGGCGCACTCGTCGCCTGCTCCAACCCGGTTTGCGTGAAGTACATCCGCGCCGCGTCGTCGCCGAACTTCGCGCGCGCCCGCGCGCGGAGACGAATCTGGGTCATCGCGGCAGCGACAAGGGCGGCGGGGTAGCGGTGGCGCAATTCTGTTGCGAGGGCGAGCGTATTCGCTTCGTCCAAGCCGCGCAGAGAGATCTCCGCGAGCAATCGCTGGCCGTTGTCGCCGAGGAGTGCGTGAAACGTTTCCAGATCGGTCATTGCGCGATGCCGCCATCCTCGGATACAGTAGATCGGTGCGGTCGCCACGACCGCCGCACGAGTGTAGTCCAAGCGACCCAGCCACGAAAGGACGTGTCACCGTGCAAAACTTCCAATCTCGACCATAGGGAGCGGCTGCGAAGAGGGGATCGCATCCGTTCATTATGCGTTGTAGGAAGTGAGCACGATGGACAACCCAGTTCCCGCGCCCGGCGTGGTCGTTGCCGATCAATTCGCCCGCTCATCCGCCGCCCGACTGCGCCACAACCGTAACTTCACCATCTTCTGGTTCGGCCAAACGCTTTCGAATCTCGGCGATGCGGTTGCGCTGATCGCGATGCCGCTTCTGGTACTGCACGTCACCGGCTCTGTCGCGCAGATGGGGTTCGTGACGGGCATTGCCGGTATCGGGATGGTGATTGCCGGGATTGTCGCCGGGCCGATCGCCGACCGCGTGGACCGCCGGCGATTCATGATCCTCTGCGATCTGATTCGGATGGTCGTCTATGCGGCGATCCCGGTCGGGTGGTGGATCGCCGGGCCGCAGCGATGGCTGATTTTCCTCACGGCGGGGTGCGGCGCCTTTTTCGCGATGTGCTTCTCCGTCACCTATATTGCCGCGATCGCGAATCTCGTGGATCGCGACCAGATGACCGACGCGAACGGACGCCTCCAGACAACAGCTGCCGTTTCCAGCATTATCGGCCCCGCGCTGGCGGGCCTGATCGCCGCGCGGTTCGACCCCGCTACTGCGCTCGGCGTTGACTCGCTTTCCTTCGCGGTCTCCGCTGGATCGCTCGCGTGCATCCGCCTGCGGAGAGCGGAAGCGCCGCGCACTGCCGGACCGCCCGAGGGACGGGTGCGCGAACTGCTTGCCGGGGTGTATTTCCTTTGGCGGCAACCCGTCCTCCGTGCACTCACATGGATGATCGCCGGATTTTCGTTTCTCACGCTCGGCGCACTCGATCTCTTTGTGTATCATCTGACGCACGATCTCGGGCAGCACGACGGGGCGGTCGGGATCATCTTCGGCGTCGCATCAAGCGGTGCGATTGCGGGTGGCCTCCTGGCCGCGCCCGCGCGCCGCCGCTGGGGATTCGCAGTCTGCTATCTCGGCTCGGCGATCATCGAGGGTGCGGTACTCGTGGGAATCGGGCTTGCCCCGATGGTAGCGATCGTGGCTCCGCTCATGGGCGGCTTCATGTTCCTGGAAATCCTCAAGGGTGTGAACTCGATTGCCGTCCGGCAGCAGGTGACGCCGGATCACCTGCTTGGGCGCGTCACCGCCGCCTTTTGGACGATCAACAGCGCGCCCGGCCCGATTGGTGCGGCGCTCCTCACCACGCTCGCAGCGCGTGTTGGCACAGCGGTCGTTCTGTCGTTGATTGGCGCAGCGTTCACGATCATCGCGCTCCTCGGCTTGCGAACTGCCGCGTGCGTTCGGTCGCCGGAAACGTAGTATGTACCGGCAGTGCAACAGAATGTAAGGTATGTGCTCAATTGCCAAATTTCCTGGCCTTCTTGTGGGTGCCCTCCATGCAGTAGTGACGGTTCAACGGTTCAATGCTTCAACTGACGCCTGCCAGTGTGTCACCTTCCACGGTTGCGAAGCCGCCGCTGACGCCAACGGGGGTACCGTCCGCACGCCAGCAGGCCGCGCCGTGGAGCAGGCCGGATCGCGCGTCGCGCAGCACGCCGTTCATGCCGCCCGCAACTTTCGGTACGACGGACACCCGGTGCCCCATCCCTTCCAACTCGGCGACGAGCACCGGAAGATTCGGGAAGCGGTCTTCGAGCAGCAAGGTGCCGCCGTCCGTCCAGATGCGCGGCGCTTCCACAGCTTCCTGGAGCGTCATGCCGTGATCGAGGACGTTGATGATCCCCTGCATCACGGCGGGGAAGATTTCGTCGTCGTAGCGACCGGTCCATGTCCGTCGCTCGTTGCCGATCATGCTCAACCACGCCTGACTCAGGGGATCGTCTACCGACGGCGCCAATGTCTCCGCCTCGGCGAGCAGGACCGCGAATTCGGCGTGCCGGTTGATGAGCGATAGCAGGGAGGCGAGTTGCGTCCCGGCAAGCAGGCGCGCGTCGGGGAATTCCGTGCCAGCTAAGGTCAGTGCGGCGCGTAAGACCTCCTCGGCATCCTCGAACTCATGCGCATAGAGGAGCGCCATGCCACGATACGCCTGTGCCATCGCCTCTTGATGGCGGTCGTCCAGTACATGCGCGGCGACCCGCATCCGGGCGAAGTCCATCGCCGCGCCGGGGAAGTTGCCGCTATCGAAGCAGACATTGCCCCGCTTCTCCGCGATCGTGACCGCTGTCGCGAATCCGGTCGCGCCGAGCGTTTCGCACACTGCAAGCGCCTGGGAGTAGAAATGCAGCGCTTGTTCCATCGCATGTGCGGCCCGTGCCTTGTCGCCGGACTGCGCGAGATAGGCGAGGGCGGGTTCCCACGTTTCGCCATGCAGATAATGATACGCGAGGGTTTCGTACTGATCGGACAGCGCATTGGCATGGAAATGCTCGATCGCAGCCGCGATGCGCCGGTGCAGCAGCAGTCGCCGCGCCGACCCCACATCACCCTCGGCGACCTCGCGGATCACGTCATGGGCGAACTGGTAGGTATGCCCGAGATCGACGAGGAGCCGCGCCCGCGCAGCGGCCTCCAGTGCGGTGGAAATCGCGTCTTCCGGTTCGCCGGTCACGGCGGCAAGCACCCGTGGATGCACATCTCGCCCCATGATCGCCGCCGTGCCGAGGAGCGGACAGTCAAGATTGGGGCAGCATACGACTTGCGAGTCCGGGAGAA
>JBBSFO010000502.1:0-4294 GCA_038238655.1 Thermomicrobiales bacterium
CGTGATGCTCCCGACATCGGCGAGCGGCTGCTTGCTTTCCGGCTGCGATGCGTAGTAGAGCATCGCGTTGACGATCCGGTCCTGCAACTCCTTCGGGAAATCCTTGCGGAAGGAGATGGTATCGTTCGGGATGTCCGGCGTGAAGCCGACGATTTTCACCTTCTGCAGGATGTCCGGGTAGGTTTTCAGTTGCGAGGCGCGGCTGTCCGCGGGCGAGCCGTCAGGGTTATTGGGGCTATAAAAGGTTCCGGCGCAATCCGCCGTACCCTGATACACAGCGAGGACTGCCTGCGGATGCCCACCGGCGAAGAGTTCCTTACCGGGTTTGACACCCTGCGACGCGAACAATGCTGAAGGGAAGACATACCCCGAGGTGCTCGCCGCATCCGTCCATGCGACGGTCTTGCCGTTGCACCCCGTGATGTCCTTGATGCCGCTATCGGCGCGGGCGATAATCTCACCCTTGTACGTATCCAGGCCATTGCGCGTCGTCGTCAGGGCGACGTTGACGCCGTATTTTTGATGCGCGATCAAATAGGCAAAAGTGGCGAGCCACGCGACATCGGCGTCGCCGCTGCCCATGGACTCGATCACCGCGCCGTACGAGGTCGGGACGGCGGTCTTGAACTTCAGGCCGGTCAACTTCTCGAGGTCGGCGGCGACCTGCTTGCCGCTAAGGGTCAGTTTGTCCACCTGCTCCGATGGCACGAAGTACATCGTGATCGGCTTCGCTTCGCTGCCGAGGCCACTCGCCACGGGTTGCGGGACGGGCTTCGGCGGTGGCGGGACGGTTGTCGGGACAGCGGCACTGCTGGCGGCGCTCGTGCCACTCGGCGCGGGTGCAGTGCCAGCGGACGCGACGACGCTCCCGGCGGGCGTTGTGCCGGCGGGCCGTGCGGTCGCATTCGCCGTCGTGGAGGCGACCGCTGCGGTCGTTGGTGCGCTTGTCGCGGCAGCTGCGGTCGTGGGCGCAGTTGTCGCGGCGCCACCCGCAGCGCTGCTGGCGGCAGTCGTCGGCTTCGCCGCGCCGCCCGCCGTCGCCGTCTTGTCACCGCTACTCGTGCCGCACGCCGACAGCAAAAGCGTCGCGAACATAAAAATGGCGACCCCGATTTGGAGCCGTCCCCGATACCACCGGTGCATGATCTTCCTCCTTGTACCCTACATCCACACGCACACTGTGCGGCACGAGAATCGGACCCAATGTTATCGGATCGTGTGTGCCGCGTGATTGTTCAATGAGAGGTATGCACATGTCAAGGGGAAGCAAGGAGCAACGAGCAATGAGGGGCACGCTCCCAACTCATTGCTCGTTACTCGTCAGAGGGTGACGACGACCTGATCGTCCTCGACGGTGACGGGGTAGGTGCGGATGCGGACCTTCGTGCGGGCGAGGGCACGACCGGTGGGGATGTCGAACTCCCAGCCATGCCATGGGCAGGTGAGAATTTCGCCATCGCGCACCCACTCATGTTTCCAGCCCGTTTCGGCATTGCAGCGCATCGTGCCATTCACCGTCCCCTCGCAGAGCGGGCCAAAGGAGTGCGGACAAACATTCGGCAGCGCGTAGAACGCGCCGTTGACGTTGAAGACGCCGACCTCGATATTGCGAACCTTCACCATTCGGTGCGTGTTCTCCGGAAATTCCGCCACCGGCCCGACGATATGAGAAGCCATGCGTCGCTGCGCTCCTTGAGTAACGAGTAACGAGTAGCGAGTAACGAGAGGAGTCCTCATCCCTTCTCGTTACTCGCTACTCGTTACTTCCTACGTAATCTTCCCCGCCGGGACGGGAATCTTGCGAAAGAGTTCGAGTGCGTTCTCGCCCATGATCTTGCGCTTCATTTCCAGCGGCATCGGCAGGTTCATGATGCTCTTCGGGTGGTCGAAGTCGTGGTGTGGCCAGTCGGAGGCGAACAGCGTGCGGTTCTCGCCGTCGTACATGCGGATGATGTCCACAAGGTGTTGCGGGTTATCCGGCTCTTCGAGTGGCTGTGTGGCGAACCACATCCGCTCCTTCATGTACTCGCTCGGTCGCTTCTCCAAAAAGGGCACGGTACGGCGGTATTCTTCGTGGTAGCGGTCCATCCGCCACATGAAGTATGGCACCCACGCGACGCCCGCCTCCGTGAAGGCGACGCGCAGTTTCGGGTAGCGCGCCATTACGCCGGTATGCATGAGACTGACGAGGTTGCTCATCATCGCGAAGGCGTGCGAGAGCGTTTGGCGGGCAAAGTGGTTCTCGAACTGATCCAATTCGCACGGAAAGGCGGGTGTGATGACGGTCACGCTATGCAGCAGCACCGGCAAATCGGCCGCCTCCGCCGCCGCCATGATCGCGTCGTATTTGCGGTGTCCCCACAAGGGGTTGACGCCTGCGGTCGGCAGATAGACCGCGACGATGCGGTCCTCCTTCGCGTATTTTTCGATCTCGCGCGCGGAATCCTCCGGGTTCTGTGGGCAGGCAAGCATCGCGCCGTACAGCCCCGGTTCGTCGCGCAGCCACTCCGCCATCAGCCAGCGGTTGTAGGCGTGCGACAGGGCGGTGGCGTACTCGATGTTCGGCAAGGGCGCGAACTGGAGGAAGTGGTCGGGGAAGAGCACGCCGACATCAATCGAGAGCGCCGAGAGTTGCTCGCGCATCTCGGCGGCGGAGCGGACAGAGCGGGCGGCGTGGCCGCCGGGAATCGGCGGATCGAGTTTCAGGTTCGGCGCGAAGCCGGGGATGTCGAGGTAGCGTTGCGGCGTCTGATCGAGCGCTTCGAGCGACTTGCGCCACGGCATGTCGCAGTACGGCGCAAGCCCGCCGGGCGTGTCGTTCACATGGACATCTGAGTCCACGATAATCATGTCATTGACTTTCAGCCGCTCGGGAAGTGTCACCACCATACGACGCTCCGCTTCTTCAGTAACGAGTAGCAAGTAACGAGAAGAGATGTGGACTCCTCTCGTTACTCGTTACTCGCTACTCGTTACTTCGCTATTGCTTGAGGCCCAACTGCTCGTAGATCTTGACGATCTGGTCATGGGCATCCTTGACAGCGGCGTCTACCTTCTGGCCCTTCTGGATGATGGCGGCCATCATGTTCTCGATCACCTTATTGGCAATCACGCCGTCGACACCCGCCGAGATCGGGCCGGGCCAGTAGGATTGATTATAGGCGCTCGCATCGCGGACCTGCCCTTCCAATGTCGCGAAGTTCGGATCGCTCTTGAAGAAGGGGTCCTTCCACTGCGATTCGTACGCGGGCAGGATGAGGCCACCGCCATTCTTCGCGATCGTGCCCCACTGCTCCGGTTGCATGATGGACTTGATCGTCTCGGCCGCGAGGTCGGCGTTCTTCGCGCCCTTCGGAATGTAGAAGTAGCCGATCTGGCCACCGCGCAGCGATTCCTTCACCGCCGGGCCCTTCGGCCGCTGGAGGACAAACGTCTTGTCGAAGACGGGGTTCTTGTCGTCCTTGGATTTCGCGTAGAGCGTGAAGGCATTTGCGGTCATACCGATTGTCCCTGCCAGCCACGCATTGTTGTTCCCGGCGCCGTCCCACGATTCGTAACCGGTTGGGAGCATGCTCTTGTACTTCGGGTTCGTATAGATATCCGAGAAGAAGGTAATCGCCGCGATCGTCTCGGGCGAGTTGAAGACGACCTTCGTGCCGGTCTTGTCCTGGATCGCGCCGCCATACGAGTGCATGCAGTGGGTAATGACTGCGGTGGCATCCCCAACCGCGTAGGGCGAGAAGCCCCAGCCGAACTGGTTCTTCGAGGGGTCGGAGATCGCCAGCGCGGCGTCGCGCGCTTTCTCGTAGGTATCGAGCGTCGCGGGATCAATGCCCTTGGCTGCCATCCAGTCCTTGCGGACGAACCACGCATCCGAACTGCTGAAGAACGGGACCGCGAAGTATTTGCTGTCCTTCGATAAGCCAGGCGGGATGATCGGCATGATCGCGCCATAGGCGTCGATCAATTGCTTGGTCAGGTCGGTGACATCCGAGAGGGCCCCAAGGGTGAACAACTGCTGCGGGCCGCCGCCGATATCGTCCGCGAGGTCGAACGGGCTACCTGCTTGGACGCCTGCCTGCACCTTCTGGATGTTCGGGCCGGAATCCGTACTGGCGACAGACAGATCAACTCCGCCACCAACCGACTCGGTGTAGGTCTTAATGTTCGCGCCGATCCCGTCCTGGACGGCTTTGTAGTACTGGACCTTCTGGAAGTACGAGAGCTTCTTGCCCTTGAAGGCGTCCGCGCCGGCCTTCGGCTTCAGCGTGCCGGTACCGGTGGAGGCAGCCGC
>JBBSFO010000503.1:0-4290 GCA_038238655.1 Thermomicrobiales bacterium
CGCGCCTTCTACATCCGCGTATCCTGTCGTGATTTCATTCGATACGGTCATTGAGGATTGTCCCCTTTCGTTGACAGAGAGGGCGGGGTACGAACCGTCCCGACCGACTATTCCATTGACTGACTGCTCCTCATGGCAACTTCTGCGACGACCAGCGCGGCGAGCGGTCGTTCGCGGCGTGGTTCGTGATATTCCGCCCCTGGCCCGAACCGTCCGCAACGATGAGATTACCAATCGTGAAATCGCCGCCGATGAACGCGATACTCCCGCCATCGGCGGACCAGGCCGGCTCCCGTCCGGCGCCGGGCGGCGCCGGGATCACGCGCCGCGCATTCGTCCCGAGCGTGAAAAGGACGATGTCCGCCTGCTCCGGTGTCCGATATGACCAGAAGGCAAGCGTTTTGCCATCTGGCGCGAAGGCTGGCGCGCCGCTCTCCACTTTGGGGTCGCTGATCGCCGCCAGCGCGCCGCCACCGGCCGGAATCGCATAGACGACGTGCTGAAGCGGATCAGGATTCCCCTGACCGTCCGCGCCGACGCAGCCGACCACGGCAATCGTCTTGCCATCTGCGGACCAAACCGGACTTGCCATATCGCAGGGCGGGGCGGCGAGCTTCACCGGGGTCTTCGGCGCATCGAGACTCAAGGCATAGAGCGCGCGGGGGCGCTTGCCGCGCTCCGAAACAAAGGCGATCTGAGCGCCGTCCGGAGACCATGCGGGTTGCAAATCGTCGCCATCCGCTTTCGTGAGGTTCGTCTGCTCCGCTCCGTCGGCGGTCATGACATAAATCTCGGCATCGCCGTCCCGAAAAGTCGCGAACGCAATCCGTCTGCCATCGGGCGACCAACGGGGGCTAAGGTCGGCGCTTGGCGTATGCGTCAAATTCCGCGCGCCCGTTCCGTCTGCATTCATCACCCAAACATCGGCGTTGCCGTCGCGGTCGGAAACAAAGGCGATCCGCTTGCTGTCAGGCGACCACTGTGGATCGCTGTCATTCCCCTTCGCCTTCTGTGCCTTGGTGAGATTGGTCAGGCGCCGACCATCGGGGTCCACCGTCCAGATATCGTCGCTGCCCGCGCTGTTCGAGACGAACGCGATACGGTACGCCGGCTGGAGTGGCCCGGCGCTTGGCGGGATCGTCGGGGCGGCCGGTTGTGGCGGGTTGGCGACGCCCGATGCCGCAGCGCTTGCCCCGGCACGCGTCGCGACGGGTGCGGTGGCGATCGGCGCAGTGCCAATGGGCGACGGCGCGGGCACGGTCGCCGTCGGCACGGCGGTGGGGGCGCTCGTCGGAGGGACTACCGAACTACGCGCGGCTTGCGTTGCGGTCGGCACGACCGTCGGGCGAGCAATCGTATTGGTCGCCGCAAGGGGAGGGACAGGCGACGGCACATCATTGCCCGGCCCGGAACATGCGGCGAGCAGAATTGCGAGGATAGCTACGAGGACGAGGCGAAACGAACGGAACACTGGGTGACGAGAAACACTCAGCACAAAATCAGCCCTCTCAGTCCTCGGTCCTCAACCCTTCATCATTGCGTAACGGGCATCGGTTGCTCTTGCAGGCTTTCCAGCACGCGGCGGACATTGCGCTGATTCGAGACAACGGCATGATCGAGCGCTTCGAGCACGCCATCCACGCTGATGATGGCATCGAGCGCAAAGCGGCGCGCGTCGGTCAGCACCATGTCCTTCTGGTCGTTCGCGTCGCGCAGGAGCATCTCCGAGCGCATCTTCGCTTCCTGCAACAGCCCATGCTCGCTGGTCAGGTATTCGGCCTGCTGCTTGGCAAACGTGACGATCTGTTCCGCTTCGTCCTGCGCGCTCTTGATGATGTTCTCGCGCTCCTGCAAGACGCGGCGCGCCTGTTTAATCTCATTCGGCACCGATGCGCGCATCTGGTCAATGATCTGCTGCATCTCGTTTTCATCCACCTGCACTTTGCCGCCGATGAAGCTCCGTCGGCTCTGCTGCATCATGCCGTCCAGCCGGTCAATAAGGAATTGAATATCTACCGTCGCCACTACTCCGCCCCCTCCAGCCTGTTGTTTCGCGTCCACTCCTCGTGCTCTATGCAATCCGCATGCCCGTTTATCGGAGCGCCGCTACTTTCTCCCGAAGTGCACGGCTCACATGCGATGGCACAAGCCCGCTCACGTCACCGCCCAGGAGCGCGACATCGCGGATCAGATTGGCGTGGATAAAGGAATGATCCGAACTCGTCATGAGGCATACCGTCTCAATCGCGGGGTTCAACGTATAGTTGACATGCGCCATGCCCAGTTCGTACTCGAAGTCCGAAACGGCCCGCAGGCCACGGACAATTGCTTGCGCCCCCACGCGGTGTGCGTAGTCTACGAGCAAGCCATTGAACCTGTCAACGGCAATATTCGGCACATTCGCCACCGCTTCTGCCGCCAGCCGCTCCCGTTCCTCCGCCGTAAAAAGTGGCTGCTTGCGCGCGCGGTCGCCACTGTCGTAGACGGCGATGATCACGCGCTCGAACAATCCGGCCGCGCGGATTGCCACATCCACATGCCCATTCGTGATCGGATCGAATGTCCCCGGAAAGATCGCGACCGTCACGTAGTACCACCCTTCTCATTGAGAGAAACGTCCGGTTCGCCTTCCGGTTCTGTGATATGTCCCTCCTGGTAGATCGAGAAGCACGAATCGCCGTGGCAGCGTTTGCGCAACAGGCCGAAACTCCGCACCTGCGCGGGCAATGTGACACGCGGCGAGTGTCCAATGACGAACACCGCGCCGGGCAGAATGCCCCGATTCGGCGCGTGCGACGCGACGAGATCCATCATCGAAACAATCTGCGGATCGGCATACGGCGGATCCATCATCACGGTGTCGTACGGCCCGATCTCCGGTCGGGCGAGGAATGCGTGCACGGTCGTTTTGTGTACCTGTGCGTTCGCCGTGAACTTCGTGTGCGCGAGATTTTCGGCGATCACTGCGACTGCATCCGGGCGTTGCTCGACGGCGTCGAGCCATGTCGCACCGCGCGACAGGAATTCGATGCCCACCGCGCCGCTCCCGGCGTACAGGTCCAGCACCCGCTCCGATTCAATCCCCTGCGACGCCAGCATCGAAAAGACTGCTCCCTTGATCTTGTCGGCCATCGGCCGTGTCAGCATTCCCTTCGGCGCCTTCAGCCGGTGTCCCTTCGCCTCACCCGCGATCACGCGCATCACCGCGCCCCGGCGCGGAGTAGCGAGTAACGCATTCGTGTAACGATTTGCTCCGTTACTATCTCCCAAGTACGTTCTCTAAAACTGTCCACGCCGTTCCCTTCAGCCGCCCGTATCCCAAGCACTCGTTACTCGTTACTCGCTATTCGTTACTCAGCTTTTGTCTCCCGCACCCGCCGCGCGGGACCAGAATTGGTCGAGGCGGTCGCGGAGCGCGATGTGCGCGTCCTGCATCAAATGCGGGTCTGTCGCGAGCAGCGCTTCCGCCGCGAAGCGCGCCTGTTCGAGCGTGCGGGTATCGCCGAGTGCGGCGACACGGAGCGGCAGATCATAGCCGCTTTGCGCTGTGCCAAACAGATCGCCGGGGCCACGCATCTCCAGGTCCGCCTGCGCGAGGACAAAACCGTCGTTCGTGGACTCCATCAGCATCAGCCGCTCCCGCCCGCTACGGCCGACATCGTCCGCGATCAGCAAGCAGGTAGATGCGTCGCTTCCCCGCCCGACGCGACCGCGGAATTGATGCAATTGACTGAGGCCGAAACGATCCGCACCCTCGATCAGCATCACCGTTGCATTCGGTACGTCAATGCCGACTTCTACGACCGATGTCGCGACGAGAACCTGATACTCGCCGTTGCGGAAGGCGCTCATTACACGGTCTTTGGTCCGCGGCGGCATCTTGCCATGCAGTAAACCGAGCGAAAGTTCCGGGAAGACCATTTCCTGCAATCGCTTGTGCTCCGCGACCGCCGATTTCGCCTCCAGCGTCTCCGATTCCTCCACCAGGGGGCAGATGATAAATGCCTGGTTGCCTGCCGCGACCGCGTCGCGCACCGTATCGTAGGCGCGCTCGCGCTCGTCGCCCCGGATCACCTTGGTTTCGACGGGCGTGCGACCGGGCGGCAGTTCGTCAATCGTCGAAACATCCAGATCGCCGTGCAGCGTCAGCGCCAATGAGCGCGGGATCGGCGTCGCGGTCATCACGAGCATGTGCGGGGCGATATTCCGCGCCTTCGCGCGTAGCCGTGCCCGCTGCCCGACGCCGAAGCGGTGCTGCTCGTCCACAACGACGAAGCCGAGATTGGCGAA
>JBBSFO010000504.1:0-4279 GCA_038238655.1 Thermomicrobiales bacterium
ATCGGAATCGGAATCGGAATTGGAATGAGAATCGGAATCAGGATCGCGAATGAATGCCGCGTCGCTGATGCGGTAGTGTGCGGCGAGCGAAACGGGGTAGGCCATGCACATTCTCGCGATTTCCGGGAGCCTGCAAGCGAGCGGGACGATCACTACCTTTGTCCGCGCGATGATGGCGCTGGCTCCCGAAGCAATGGAAATTACCTTCTACGACGGGTTGGGCGACCTCCCGCATTTCAGCCCTGACCGCGACGGCGACACCCCGCCCCTCTCCGTCGGGGAACTACGTGGGCTGCTCCGGGCGGCCGATGGCGTCCTCATCTGCACGCCCGAATACGCGTACGGGATGCCGGGCTCGTTGAAAAACGCGTTCGACTGGATCGTCTCGTCGGGCGAATTCGTCGGCAAGCCGGTGGCTGCACTCAGCGCCTCCCCCTATCCGACGGGCGGCGAGCGGGCGCACGCATCGCTCCTGCTGACGTTGACCGCAGTCAACGCAGCGATCGTGGATGGGGCAACGCTGACCGTGCCCCTGGTTCGTACGAAGATGGATGCCAGCGGTGCGATAGCGGACCCCGCGACCATGCAGGCGCTTCGCTCAGTCCTCGATGCATTGGCGCGGGCGATCATGGAGCAGCGGGACGATGGATAGCGCGACGGCCGATTGTCCGTGGAATCGCACAAGGGGGGAGCATGTTCGCGCTGATAAAGGAACTGACCGAACTCGCCGGGCCGGTGGGGCAGGAGGGGATCGTCCTCGATCACATCGAGCGTATCTGGCAGGAGGCGGGCGCACGCACCGAGCGGACGCGCACCGGCAACGTCCTCGCACGGGCGGGCGGCATGGGCAAGAAGTTGATCCTCGCCGCACACGCCGACGAACTCTGCTACCTCGTCCGGGCGATTGACCCAGGGGGGTTCCTCTGGCTGGCAAACGGGCAGGCATGGGGGCGGACGACGAGCGTGCGCAACTGGTTCACTGTCGGACAACGCGTGCAGGTGCTGGCGCGTTCCGCCCCGCTGCCCGGCGTGATCGCGAGCACGACGGGCCATCTCGCCTCGTTTGCCCTCGGCGAACCGAAGGAACTGACGTGGAACGACTTCTGGGTTGATACCGGCCTGACGCGCGAGGAACTGCTGGCGCGCGGCGTCACGCCCGGCACCCGCGTCATCTGGGACGCAACGACGGAGCAATTCGGCCCGCACGTCGTCGGCAAGGCGCTCGATGACCGCGTACCGCTCGCCATCATTACCGAAGTGCTGCGCCGCGTGCCGAAAGAAGAACTCGGCTGCGAACTGACGCTCGCCTGCACGATCCAGGAGGAGATCGGATTGATCGGCGCATTCGGCATCGCCGCACGGGAGCAGTTCGATGCAGGCATCGCCGTCGAGATCGGCCTCGCCAGCGACATCCCCGGCGTCGAGGAGCGCGCAATCCCCGTCCGCCTCGGCGATGGCCCCCTGCTCGTCCACAAGGACGCACTCACGCACTACGACTATACGCTGACCGCCGCATTGGAGCGGACAGCGGGCGCGGCGGGCATCCCGATCCAGCATGCCGTCTTCGGCTCGTTCGGCAGCGATGGCGCGGCCTTCATGAAAGCGGACATCCCCGCCGCGATGGTCGCCTTCCCCGCCCGCTACACTCACAGCCCCTTCGAAACCGGCCATCTCGGTGACATCGAAGCGCTCGTAAACTGGCTCTGTGCCTTCGTACGCGATGGTTTGCGATAAGCATAGATTATAGCATTGGGTCATATTGTCGTCGTATTGGAGGGAGGTACCCGTGCAACCGAAATCCTCGTATCCCATGGCGCGCGTTTCCCTCACGCCGGAGGTGTTTCCGGCAGCAGTCGAGGAATTCCTGCGGCAACCGCTGGCCGCGACGCTTTCCACGGTGAACCCGAGCGGCACACCGCAGCAGACGGTGATGTGGTTTAAGTACGAAGCGGGTGATTTCCTCTTCACGACCCTGACGAACCGCGTCAAGTTTCGCAACTATCTGCGCGATCCGCGTGGCTCCGTCGCCATCGTGGACCCGAACGACATGTTCCGCTACGTGATCGCCAATGGGGTGTTCTCAGTGGATGATCGCGACCCGGTGGCGTTCTATCGCGAACTGGGGCGGCAGTACCTCGACGATGTGGGCCTCGCGCGTTGGCAGCAAACCGCCGTTACCGAGGGGCGCACCGTCCTGTGCCTCACGCCGACACGCCGACGGATCGAGGGCTTCGCGCAAGGGTGATTACGATGATAACGCTATCGTGATAACCGTGGCACAATGGCGATGGGGGCATTTTCTTGTGTGGCGCGGTGTTCAGTAGACAACGACGCCTCGATTGGGATGGCATGGGGAACACGGTGAGTAGCATGATAGGAAACGATGTCTATCAGGACTACGTCCGGCGGCTGCCGATCGCGGTGCCAACACTTGATCGCACCGCGCTCGACCGTGCTATCGCGGGTCTCGGCGCGACGCCCGCGACGGTGACGGACGCGCAGATGCTCCGGGCGCTGCGCGAAACGGTGTATCCACTGCTCGCGCGTGGTAGCCATGCGGCTGCCACTGCGTCAATCCGCGCCGGGCTAATCACGACCGACGCGACGAACCGCGTGCAAACGATCACCCCTATCGCAGCAACAATCGTCGGCCTCGCGCCGGAGATGAATGCAGTCGGGCAGTCGGTAGACGGTTTGCCAGGGATGGATCAGTGTGTGCCACTGGTCGGATCATTCGCCGATGCGGAGAGCGTGCGGATCGAAGAACGTATCATTCCGGCGGACGGGCGACGCGTGCGATGTACCTCGCACTTGCGGACGGCGGCGGACGGCACGACGCTCGGTGTCAGCACAACGGTACAGGATGTGACGCTCGAAGCGGCAATTTATGCCGAAGTCGGGCCGCTGTATCAGGCGAATGAGCGGCGTGCGGAGGACCTTTCGACCTTCGCGGAGATCGCGCGCCTTATCGCCCTCACCACCTCGCTCGACGCGACTCTCGCGGCAATCACGGCGCGCACGACGCAGCGACTCGGCTGCCCGGCGGCGGCAATCTTCCTGCCAAATGCGCTCGGTCACTTACAGTTGATGGGGCAATCCGGCCTACCGGATAATTATGCCGAGACAATCAACCCCTTTATGTGCATCGCGGCACATTTACCAGATGACGAACAACCACCCACCACGCTCGCCTTCCGCGATGGTGTACCGGTGCACCGGAATATACTGATCGTCCCCGACGAAGCGCCGGGCAGCGTGCTGGCGGCACGGTCGGCGGCGGTCACAGGCGGCTGGGGTTCGATCGTCGCCGTGCCGCTGATCGCGAAAGAGACGACAATCGGCACACTCACCTGCTACCTCGCCGAGCCGGAACTGCCCCCCGACGAAATGCTCCGCAAGATCACCGCGATCGCCGACCATGCCGCCATCGCGGTGCAGAGTAGCAAACTGTACGCGGAGACCGAGCGGCAGTTGGCGGAGATGACCGCCTTGCATCGCACTGCGGCAATCCTCAATGCCAGCCTCGACCGTACGGAAGTGCTCAATACGATTGTCGAGCAGGCGGCGCAGGTGACGGGGGCGCGCGTCTGCGGCCTGCTCGAACTGAGCAGCAGCGGTGACGCGACCATCCCGCGTGCGATCTACGGTCTGGACCACTTCCCGTTCTCGGACATCTCGATCCTTCGCTATGGCCCGGCGCTCTACGCCATTCAGCAACGGGCGCCACTCATTATCCGCAATCATGAAGACGCGATGGCAATGCCGTGGTGGCGGGCGAACTACGCGGAGCAGGTCGCGCGCGGGCCGCTCACGGTGGTGGACGCGAAGGGCTTTATCGCCGTGCCGTTCGGCTATCAGGATGCCTACAACGCCGTGCTGATGCTCGTCTACGATCACCCAATCAATCCGAGCGCGAGCGAGATGCAGTTGATCGCGACCTTCGCGGATCATGCTGCTGTCGCCATGCATAATGCGCTTCTGTATGAGCAGGCGCAGCAGGCGGCGGCATTGGAGGAGCGGCATCGCCTCGCTCGGGACTTGCACGATAGCGTCACGCAGTCGCTTTTCTCTATGAGCCTCCTCGCGCAAGTCCTCCCCGCGCTCTGGGAAGCGCAGCCTGCGGAGGCGACGCGAAGCTTGGATGAACTACGGCGGCTCTCGAAAGAGGCGCTGGCGGAAATGCGCGCGCTCCTATTCCAATTGCGCCCCGTCGCGCTGGAGGAGGAAGGGCTGGTCGAAGCGCTCCGGCGGCACATCGAGTCGCTGCAACGGCGCGACG
>JBBSFO010000505.1:0-4277 GCA_038238655.1 Thermomicrobiales bacterium
TATCGTTCAGCGGCACATACGTTGCGTCCACGCCCAACCCGCGCAGCGCGTCCACAACCCAGCCGTCCATGAAGGCGTAGGACTCCGCGAAACTCATCCCCGCGACGAGCGATTCCGGCGCGATCAGGGAATAGGTGATCGCGCCCTCCGGCTGGATGAACATCGCCCCGCCGCCCGTGATCCGTCGCACGAATCCGATCCCGAGCGTTCGCGCGCCTTCCTCATCAATCTCATTACGCACCGACTGGAACCGACCAAGCACGACGCACGGCGAGTCCCAGCCCCAGACCCAGAGTGTCGCGGGCCGTAGCCCCGCGCCGACACGCTCCGCCAGCACCGCATCCAGCGCCATATTCATCGCCGGACTACGCCGCACCGCCGAGATCAGATGCCAGTCGTACGACCGCCAGCGGTCGTCCAGTGCTGAGTGCTGAGTGCTGAGTGCTGAGTGCGCTCCCCCCTCTGCTGTCTGCCCCCTGCCGCCTGTTGCCTGCTCACTCATTGCTACTGCCCATGGGGCGCCCGTTCATTGCTCGCTGGACGGCGATGCCAATGGCTTCAGGGGAAAAGCCGAGGAAGGTGACGTCGTTGCCAACAGTTGCGTGGATGCGCGCGGCGATTTCGTCGGCGGGCAGGCTCGTTGGTAGGCCGGTCAGGGTGCGCGTGATCGTGTCGAGGGCTTCCTCGGGGTACAGGAAGAAATCGCCCGTCACTTCTACCTCCGCAAGCCTACCCTCCTGGGCCGTGCAATCCACGACAACGAGTTTGCCGCCGGGTGTCTTGTATTCTCCGTGCATCGCTCGCCTCCGGCGAAGAGAAAGGACTGAGGACTGAGGACTGAGTGCATCGCTTGGGGCACCACGGGACTTTCCTCTGGAGTATACCGTCTGCCAAGGAACGATGCCGCTCCTCTCTCCATCGCCGCCGTGATCGTTTCGTCACTCGATCTCAGGGCGATGGCTCCGTACGAGAGGGGTCGGGGGCGAGGACTAGGAGCGGCGCACGGTGCGAAGCCGGACGGCGAATCCGCTCGCAACGGCGAGCACAGCAGCGAGCACGATGACGATTGCCCACGGTGCGCCGCTTCCGCTGTCACGGTTGCCGGTTTTTGGCAGTGTTGCTGGCGCAGCGGTTGCAGCCGTTGTGCCGCCACCCGTACCCGTCGCGGCGGGAGTCGCAGCAGGCCGCGTCGCGGTTGGTGCGATCGTCACGGTTGATACGGTGATCGCGGCTGCCGTTGTCGTTGGAGCGGCGGTGGCAACGGACACGGTCGGCGCAATCGAGGCCGTTCCCGCCGCAGCCGAACCGCTCGCCGGGGCGGTGCCGGTCGTTGTCGTGCCGGTACCGGTAGCAGCTGCCTGCACCGTGAAGGTAAACGTGCCATCTGCCATGCCATTATCATCCTCGGTCAGCGAGTTCCATTTGACGGTGTACGCGCCGTTGGGCAGGTTCGGCTTGAGGTCAATCGTCATCTTGGTCCGCTGATTGAGATCCACTTTGAAGCCGGTGGAAACGGTCGCGCCGCTTGCATCAGTGACGGAACCGCCGCTCTTTGTGGCGCTCGTTTCCTCAGAAAACGTGAGCGCGATCTGCGTTGGCGCTTTGGCAAGTGTCGCCTTATCTGCCGGATCCGACGCCGTCAGCCGCGCGTGCGCCGCTACCCCACCTGTACCGACTGTGGTGATTGCCGCTGTCATCGCGATTGCGATGAAGAGCCGCCGCCATTGTCGTGTTCTCATCTTGATGTCACTCCTTTTGCTCCGAATCTGATGCTGCATCGGCGTAGACGCGCGCAGTATAGCGGCAGATGAAAGGGCGTGCATCACGATCATGGGGAGAAAACGCCCGTTATTGTGCGCGATCACGGGCGACCACCTGGCGATGGAGAGGGAGGCCGTCAGGTTCCCGTTTCCATCTCGATTAAGACGACTGCATCGCGCGATTCAGGGGTCGGGAGCATGGTGATTGGCTGCCAGGTGAAGCGATCGCGGAAGCGCAGCAGGAGCAGCAGGACGGGTCGCCCGAAGAGCGCGAACATCGCGACGTTTCCCGCCGCCCGGAATGCGTCGTACACGGCTGAAGTCGCGCCGTAGAAGACGAGATAGCGCCGTACGCTCTCTCCCACCCCCAGCCCCGGCGCCCAGTACAACCCGCTCTCCGCAGGCGACGCGGGCGCCGCGAATGGCCAGAACCAAAGGTTCATGATTGCCCCGAACCCGAAGCCCCACAGCGCAGCGAAGACGGCAAGTAAGACGACGTGCTGCGTGCCGAATGCTGCGTGCTGAGGGGCAAGAAAGCGGCGTGCGCCGCTTCCTCTCTCCCCCTTCCCTTTGAGAGAAGGGGGCTGGGGGGGTAGGAATCCTGCCGTCATCCCGACCCAGCCGAGCGTCATCATCTGGAAGGGGAGCCACGGGCCGATGCCGCCGGTCAGGAGTGCGGAAACGGCGATGCTCGCCGCGCCGAGCAGGAAACCGAACGACGGCCCCCAGACGAAGCCGACGCAGATCGGCAGAAAGAAGATCGGGCTTGCCCCCAGTACGCCGGGAATGAGGCGGAGCGCCGCGTTCGCCGCCACCAGCACGCCGAGTAACGCAATCCGCTTCGCATCCGGGTCCGCACCGCCGCCCGTCTCGACAAGGAGAATAATGAGGCAAAACACGCCGATCACCGCGAACAGGAGCGGCGCATCGCCACCGTGCGCGGTGCGATCCGCGCCCGCCGTCTGCGTCCGCGCCAGCCAGAACGGGCTGAGAAAGGCCGCGACGCCGATCAGTGAGGTGATCGTGAGGACCAGCGTCGTTCGCCACCGTGCGATGCGACTCATGCTTCGACCGCCGTCCGGGCATGGGTCGGGAGTGCCGTCAAGACATCCGTGACCGTGAGAAAGGTGCCGCCGAGCAATTGATTGATCTGTGGCGCGAAGGGCGAGTGGGGCAGCACGGCGCGCGGATGGCCGTCGGCGACGATCCGCCCCCGGTCGAGCAGGATGACGCGGTCGGCGACGCGGGCGACGAGTTCGGCGTCGTGCGTGACGAGCAGGATGCTCCGTCCGTCGTCGCGTAGGCGCTGAAGGGTCGCGATGAGCGATGCCTTCGCGTCCGGGTCGAGGCCGCGCGTCGGTTCATCGAGGAAGAGGAGCGGCGGATCGGCGGCGAGCGTCGCGGCAATCGCCACCCGTGCCCGCTCGCCGACGGAAAGATCGCGCGGGTAGCGGTGAGCCATGCCGTCGAGCCGGAGTGCGGCGAGCAGTTCGTCCGCGTCGCCATACCGGGCGGGGAAGTCCTGCCGATGGTGCGCTCGGAGGGTGAAGGCAAGTTCGTCCGCGATGGTCTCCGCGAAGAGTAGCGCGCCCGGCTGCTGCGGCACATAGCCGATCTGCCCGCCACGCGACGCGACGCCCGTCGCTGTCACGTCACGATTTAGCACGCTGATCCGGCCCGTATCCGGCGCGCGTAGCCCGAGCAGGGCGCGCAACAGCGTCGTTTTGCCCGCGCCATTGACGCCGACGACCGCGACGATCGCACCGGCGTACAGCGCCAGGCTGATATTCTGGAGGATCGGTTGCCCGCCCAGTATTACCGACACGTCCGATGCCGCGACGAGCGGCGTACCGGCGGATTGCGCGGTCGGGATCGGCGGCGTACCGAGCGTTCTCAGGCCGCCCCGAATCGCAAAGGGAAGTGCATCCGCGACGGAAAGGGGGAGGGGATGCCACCGAAGCGCCTGACCGAGCGCGACGACGGGCGGCACCCACGTGACCGATTGCCCGCCCGCCTGCGCTAGAATGTCCCGGATGCCGCCGTGGGCAAGCGACCCATCGCCGGGCAGGAACAACCCGCCCGTTGCCCGTGCGATGACGCGCTCCAGACGGTGCTCGGCGAGGATCACCGCCAGGCCGGAAGTGGCCTGCACGGCGGCGACCGCATCGAGCACCGCCCGCGCGCCGTCTGGGTCGAGCTGCGAGGTCGGCTCATCGAGGATGAGCAGCCGGGGAGCGCGCACAATCGCCGCCGCGAGGGCGACACGCTGCCGCTCGCCGCCGGAAAGGGTCGCGATCTCCCGTTCCGCGAGGTGCGCCATGCCGACCGCGTCGAGCGCGTTGCGCACCCGTCTGCGCATCTCGGCGCGCGGAACGCCGTGCTGTTCGAGGGCAAAGGCGACATCGTCCGCGACACGCGGTGCGACTGCAGCCGCCTCCGGGTCCTGAAAGACCATACCAACAACCGCGCTCATCCCGCGCGGCCCTTCGCGCTCCGCTGCGTGCCCGGCGACCGTCA
>JBBSFO010000506.1:0-4239 GCA_038238655.1 Thermomicrobiales bacterium
CAAGGCATATATCAAACCCGGTGGTACGGCGGTGACGCCCTTCGGCATCTATGCCGATGAGCAGATCGTCGGGTTTTTCGCGCTGATTCATGAGCCGGGGCGCGATGATCGCTGCTGGATCAATCACTTGCTCATCGATTCCCGGTATCAGAGAAGAGGATACGGGAGCGCCGCGCTGCGTGCGATCGTCGGTATGCTCAGGGAGCAGTATCCGCAATGTGGGAGTATCAATCTGACGGTCAGCCCATGCAATCATGTTGCAGCGCACCTCTACCGACGATTCGGCTTTGTCGAGACTGGCAAACTGGCCTACGATGAACCGTGGTATCGGCTGCCGTTGCCCCGGCATGAGTGAGGCTGGCGATCATGAAGCAACGACGAGAGAGGCGCACGCCAGTTCACCAAACCCTGGGGAGAGCCTAGTGAGTGCAGAGAGACGCTGGGTATGTCTCGGCTAAGTCTGGGCGGAGGATCAGGAAATGCAGGTCTTTCTGGAAACCGAACGATTGCTGCTGCGCCGGTTCACCGAGGCCGACGGAGACAATCTGTTCGTCCTCGACAGCGATCCCGATGTGATGCGCTTCCTCACCGGCGGCACACCGACACCCCGCGATGCGATCCGCGACGAGATTCTGCCCCGTTTCCTCTCGTATTACGCGCGATACGATGGGCTTGGTATCTGGGCAGCCATCGAGAAATCCACCGGGGAGTTCCTCGGGTGGTTCAGCCTCAAGCCACCGGAAGACAGCAGCCCCGATACCGTCGAACTCGGCTACCGCCTGCGCACATCAGCGTGGGGCAAGGGCTACGCCACCGAAGGGTCACGCGCGCTGATCCGCACGGGCTTCACTGAGCATGGCGTGCAGCGCGTGTTCGCCACGACCTACCAGGACAACCTCGCCTCCCGCCGGGTGATGGAGAAGGCGGGGCTGACGCTGGTGCGGACGTTCCGCATCACTGCTGCCGACCTCGTCGCGGAGGGCACCTTCCACGTCACATCCCCGGATGTTTGGGATGGGGACGATGTCGAGTATGCGCTGCGGAAGGCCGATTGGGAGCGGCAGACATCACCTGCGCCCCAAGAAGCAATCTCACCGCAATAACAGCGAGCTAGTTGCATTCACGAGACGTCGTACGGTGACGATCCCGCCATCGTTCAGGTGCGCACGGTCAATGATTGCCGATCTTTCGGGAATTGTGTGACGACTTCGGGCGCACCATCGGTGATGAAGACGGTGTCATCGTGGCGGACACCACCGTGGTCAGGAAAGTACAGGCCCGGCTCGGCGGAAAAGACCATGCCGGGGACGAGTGGGCGATAATTGAAGGCGGTGTCGTCCGGATATTCGTGCCCCGCGAGGCCGATGCCGTGGCCGGTGCGATGATTGATGTGCGCGCCGAAGCCCGCGCCCTCGATCACCACCTGCGCCGCCGCGTCGAAATCGCACACACGATTCGGCACGCGCATCGCGTCAATCGCGGCCTGCTGCGCCTGAACCATCACGTCGAACGCCGTCGCCAGCGTGTCGTCCGGCTCGCCGACGAAGTAGGTCCGTTCATTCTCGGTGACGTAGCCATTGACGCGGATGATGACGATGTTGATGAGCGACTGCCCCGGCGCGAGGCGCATATCGGAGTTACCGCCGGGCCCATGCGGGCAGGCGCTTTCCGGACCGCAGAAGCCGATCACCATCGGCTCGATCCGCGCGCCGGGAAACTCCTCGGCGGCGGTGACGGCCATGTAGTGTCGCGCGAGGCCGTCAATATCGCACAGCAAGCGACCGGGGCGAATCTGCGACCGGTAAAATTCCTGTGTTTGATCGGTGATTTTGGCCCCCGCGCGGATCAGCGCCAACTCTTCCGGGTGCTTGACGAGCCGCATGTCGCGGAGACGATCGCCTGCGGGGACAAACTCGACCTTCGGCACGGTCGCGCGCACTTCCGCCAGGTGCGGCACCGCGCCGTCCACCGCGACCGCCCGCGTCGCGCCCATTCCGAGGAGGACATGACCGAGGAGCGACCCCCACTGCGGTCGGAGCGGCAGGCGACCGACCTGGCGCGGGTGCTCCGACCAGATACGGACATTCTCGATCCAGCACCGCCCGCGTGCGACAGCGATTTTGATGTGGTTCGTCGAAAGTTCGTTGAGGATCAGTTCGGGCGCACCATCGCGCGGGATGATGCAGGCAATGGGCCGCTCCCACGGTGCGACATCGGGCATAAAGCCGGAGACGTAGGTGATGTTGTCCGGATTGAAGACGACCAGCGCATCCAGCCCATCCGCCATCAAATATTCCCGAATGCGGTCCGTCCGCTCCTCGTACACGCCGCGTGAGATGAACTCGACCATCGCACTCCCCCTTATTGTGATAGCCGGATACCCGTTGGGCAGATTTCCTGCCTGCGCTACCAATACATCGCGCCCCACACAGATGAGGTGCGTTCAGATGCCGCCCATTGCGCGGTGCCGCGGGAAATCCTTCGCATGATGCAATTCGTGACCCGCGACGATATACGCCAATGCGCGCACGCTGACCGGGTTCCCGTCGGCCACCCCACTGCGGGTCCATGCCGCGGCATCGAGACTCCGCAAGAGCGCCACCGACGCGCGCCGAACTGCGACAAACTCCTCGACGACATCGGCGAGTGCGCGACCGGCGAAGTCCACCGCCGTCATGAAGCCATCCGGGTCCATCCCCGGCAGCGGCGTCGGGTCATTGCGGGCGAAGCACAACGCGCGGTAGGTAAAGACACGCTCCGCATCGGCGAGATGCCCGACGATCTCTTTCGCGCTCCACTCCTCCGGCCCCGGACGCCAACCCGCCTGCGCGGGAGTGAAGGCCGTCAACGCCGCGACGGTCTGAGTAATCTGCGTGTCAATCAACCCAACGATGTCGCCATCCGACACGAGACGGATATATGTGCCGTAGAAGGGAGAGTATTCGCTGTCAGCTGGCCGACCGGGATTCACATACGTCATTGCCTACCTCCAACACAAGACCATGCACCGATCACCCATGCGCAAAGCGCGCATCATGGGTTAAGGTGATTAGGGCGATACCCCTGCGAACCGCGACACCGCAAGGAAGCCGATGTCGTGCCGCGTCGTGCCATCGAGGGCAAGGTCGGCCATCACTTCGCCGATCACGCTCGCGAACTTGAAGCCGTGGCCGGAAAAGCCGCACCCATACACAACGTTATCGTGTGCTGGGTGGCGATCGAGGATGAAATGATGATCCGGCGTATTCGTGTACATGCAAGTGAGTGACCAGAGCACGTCACCCGCCGCGCCCGGCAGGTAGCGGTCGAGCACATCGCGGAGCATGGCGATCTCTTCGGGGTCAACCTCGCGCCGGATCGTTGCGGGCGTGCATATCTCGCCGATGTCGTGTCTGCCGATCTTCACGCCTTCGCCGGGAAGCGCGGGGAAGCCGTAATAATCACCCTCCGGGAGTTGCATCAGGTAGATCGGGCAATGCTCCGGCGCGAACTTCTCCGGCGCAGTCGGCGCAAAATGAACATTGACGATCCGTTGGACACGGAGCGGCAACCCAAGATCGGAGAGCACGTCATGTGCCCACGGCCCTGCGGTAATCACCAGTTGCCTCGCTGTATAGACATGTTGTTCGGTTGCTACACGCACGCCGTTGCCATCCGCAGACCACGAAGTGGCCGGATCGCTGTGGCGAATGTCCGCACCATACCGCACCGCGAGATCGAGGTGCGCGAAGACGCATTCCTCCGGGTGAAGGATGCCTGCGGTTGGCTCATAGACCGCGCCGATCCCATCCGGGAGTCGGAAGCCGGGGAACCGTTTCGCCACGTCGGTATTCGACAGTTCCTCGTATGGCAGACGGTGCAGTTGGGCGCTCATCCGTGCCCCGGCAACGAAGTCGCTTTCCGGTGTGCCGATATTCAGGCCACCTGTAATCGTCAGGAGGCTGCGACCCGATTCCGCTTCCAATTCCCGCCAGAGCGCATACGCCCGCTGGACGAGCGGCACATACTCCGGTGCCTCCTGATACGCCTCGCGAATGATCCGCGTCGTCCCATGCGATGAGCCGTTCTTGTGGCCGCGCGGATACGCATCGAGTCCGAGCACGCGCATGCCGCGTCGCGCCCCATGGTACGCAGTCGCGCTCCCCATCGCCCCAAGTCCGATCACAATGACGTCAAGCTCTTTCTCCAAAACACACCCCCGGACATCGAAAACTTGAAACGCCAAGTCGCCAAGAGCGC
>JBBSFO010000507.1:0-4211 GCA_038238655.1 Thermomicrobiales bacterium
GCATCCTGCTGCGCTACACCGACCTCGGTGAGATTCTCCGTCCGATCGCGGCGCCCCTGCTGGAGCAGCCGGAGGGGACCCATGCCGATGAGTGCGAAACCTCACTCATGCTTGCGATGGTCCCCGAGCGGGTCGAGATGGCGCTGGCTGCCCGCGACATCGGGGCGGTGGGTTCCCCGCTGAGCCGCAGCCCGGAGACGCCGGGCCGCTACTCTCCGACCGGGATCTACGGCGACGCCACCCTCGCCACGCGCGCGAAAGGGGAGACAATCCTGGCTGCGTTGCTCGATGCCCTCGCCGCTGAGGTCGCTGCCGTGGCGGAGATGCCGCTGCCGAAGGCGTCACAACCCTCGAATGAACGGGAGGCATGATCGCGCGGGGTGTGACCCGTGGAGATGCGTAACGATGCGTGATACGGCCGAGTACTTGCCTCTCTCCGAGAAGCCTCAAAGGGGGAACAAACGCGATGGCACTATATTCGTTGCGCGACGGGCACATGCCGCCGTAGGAATGCGTCGAGCACCGCGTTGAACTCGTCCGGCGTCTCGAAATACGCGGAGTGACCGGCATCCGCAAATGTGTATGTCTCGCGCCGGGGATGAGGCTCGCCACATGGAAGTGACTCTGCGGGTTCAGGAAGCCGTTGTGCGTGCCGTCAGCGATGAGACTCTGTAAGCGACCGACTACGACGACGAATGATCGCCGACGTGACCACCGTCGGCTTCGCATGGGGTCGTTCCAAACAGTCCATTGGAACCGAGAAGAACGCCATTTCCTAGCCCGGAATGCCCGACGCAGAGGCGAGTGGCGCGGTGATCGTATCACCCTCACCGTCCGCCATCGGCTCGGTTGGCGTGGCGCGGATATACCGGAGGGGATTGTAAGAGAACGAGAACTCCTGCGTCGTCAGCGGGTCGGCGAACTCGCGGATTTCCCAGTTGCCATCCGGGTACAGCGCGGCGACCTCACGCGCGATCTGCTCCGCCTCCGCAACATCGAGGAAGACATTGCGCTGGAATTCGTCGCCGACGACTTCCTGGACCATCTGCAATCGCGGGCGGCTAATCACGATATAACAGCGCGTCGTCTCGATTTCGCGCGTCGTCGCGATCGGAATCTGGGTGTAGCAGGTGATATCGCCCTCGACCTTCGCCTGACAGGAAAGGCGCAGCGGCGCGGCCTTCAGTTTGCGGATTTCGGCGTTGGTGCGATCCGACAGGTTCCACTCCGGCTCGACCGCGACCTTGCAGGTGCCACACAGGCCGTGGCCGCCGCAATTGAGGAATTTGGCGGGAAAGCCGTAGACATCAATGCCGTTATCCAGCGCCGCACGGCGGAGATTCGCGCCATAGGGCACTTCGATGGTGCGGTTCTCATTCGGAAAATACACCTTCGGCATCGGTTTGATCTCCTTCGACCAGCAGATTCCGCATGACGCAACCGCGCCGTTGTGGTCGCGCGACACTGCTAGTGTAGCATAATCGTTGCCCGAGGATAACGACGCGCGCCGGTGATTGACGCGCATACGGGCGGGCGCGTACAATCGGCGCTACCGGGCTACCGGATCAATCGCGCGAAGAACCCCAACCGGGCGGGAAGGAGGGTACGACGATGACAATGCGAGCATCGGTGCTGCATGATCGGTGTCGTAACTGTGCCGTCCATCTCCGGGATACGCGCTAGCAACCCGTTCCCCCTTCCTCTCCATCGCTCCGCGACGCTGAATACTGCATACACCGCCGGTAGGTTTGCCCGACCGAGCGTTTCTTTGCCTGTCGTTCTCCCGATGTACGAGGAGATCAGCGTTTTCACGAGGAGCAATTCATTTTGAGCAAAACCCGTCGTGCTGTCCCGGACAGCGATACCGACGTGACCGATGGTAGCCCTCCACCCTTGTCCGAAGGGCTGGTGGTGGATGGCAGCCGGGGTATCTACCGCGTGGAAACTCCAGAGGGCATGCTGCGCTGCGAGATTCGCGGGCGATTGCGCAAACAACTCCATTACGCCAATTCGAGTGGCACGACGTTCCGCAACAGCGTGCAGCGGGTTAAGGTGCATCACCACGACCCCGTCGCGGTCGGCGACCGGGTGCGCGTGCTCGTCACTGGCCAGGGGACGGGGATGATCGAGGAAGTCGTTGCGCGGGCAGGGGGCGCGTTCACACGGCGTGACCCGGACGCGGGTCAGGGAACACTTCGCTCAATTGTCGGGCTGGAACAACTCGTCGCAGTTCTCGCCGCCCGCGAGCCGGAGCCGCATCTTGGCCTGCTCGACCGCTTCCTCGTCACCGCTGAATCGGCGGATCTGCGTGCGGTGGTCTGCATCAACAAGGTGGATCTCGGCGTGTCGCCCCGCCTCGACGCGCAATTGGCGGTGTACCGCACGATCGGCTATCCGGTGTTGCTGACGAGCACGGCGACGGGTCGCGGTATTGACGCGCTCAGAGAACAACTCGCGGGCCGCATCTCCGCGTTCCTCGGGCCATCGGGCGTCGGCAAATCGAGCCTGCTCAATGCCTTGCAGCCGGGCCTGCACGAGCGGATCAGCGCTGTCAGCGATGCGACGGGCAAAGGGCGGCACACAACAACCGGGACGCGCCTTTTCCCGCTCGGTGCAGCGGGCGGCTACCTCGCGGACACGGCGGGCATCCGTGCCCTGACGCTGCAACAGGAGACGCTCGACCATCTCGACACCTGCTTCCGGGAGTTCCGCCCGTATCTTGGTGCGTGCAAGCACAGCGACTGCACGCACCTCCACGAGCCGCGTTGCGCCGTCCGCGATGCGGTCGGGGATGGGACAATCGCACCGGCCCGCTACGACAGTTACTCCCGTATGTTGCGAGGCGAAGGCGATCTGGCGGGGTCCGCGTCGCGCGATGTCCCGTATCTCTGGTGGAGTGGCATCGCGCAACGAGTAACGAGTGGCGAGTAACGAGTCAGGGCTTATGCGTTCTTGATAATCGGGATACCGAGTAAGGCGAGTGCAGCGTGCGGATTGCCGCTATAGAAGCGTAATCGCTCGGCAATCGTGCGCCACCCCGCCCGATGCAGCACGCTGACGACGGTATCGCGCAAGATTGCCATGTTGCTTGGGCCGTTCCCTTTGTGAATCAGGCTGCGATCCTCGCCCAGCGTCACATCCTTGACGTAGTGCAGCCCGTTCTCGATCTGCCAGTGCCCGCGCACCAATGTCTGCAACCGCTCCGCGCCCGCGACTGCGGCAGGTAAACTGGTGATCCCGTAGCGCACCGCCGTTTTCCGTTCTCCCCGCTCCCACCAGGTTCGCTCACTCATCACTACCTGCGCCAGTCCGGGCCAATCGAGGTAGTCGTTGAGGGCGGTCAAGGAGAATCAGCAGATAGTCGCCACCCGCGTCCCGCACGGTCGTGCAGAAGTCGGCATGGCAATAGAGGGCATCGCCCGTCAGGACGCATCCCGTCCAGTCGAGGCGGGCAACGAGCGTCGGCGCGGCGGAGAGTTCGGCTTCCGCTTTCTCCCCGGTGTGATCGAGCGGCAGCTGGGCGAGGACGATGCCGAGATCATGCATGACCGCACTGAGCATATGCACGGGATATTCCGGCTGGTCGGCACAGGCGAGGCGACCGCGCTGCGCTTTGCCATCGAAGGCGATGCCAACGCTGCCGCGCGGATCGCTCTCTGGGGAGCGCGCAGGGGCAAAGCAGGCGGTGAGGGCGATGGCGAGCGGGAGCGGATCGAGTTTGCGGAAGAGGCGTTGCAGGGTGGTTTGATGCGGGGTGACGCCAGCGGGGAAGCCAAGTGCAGCAAGCACAGCGGGGGATTGGCGCTTCCCCCACTGGGCGATGGCGAGCACCGAGAGGTGGTTGGCGAGGAGGGCGACCACCGCGAGGGCGAGGATCGCCCTCAGCGAGAATCGTCTGCCATGCGAGCGGCGGGGATCGGGAACGCGCGCAAAGGCGGCGAGGAGATCAAGGGGCAAAAGCGCGCGCACCGACGCCCCGGTTGCTTCCGGCAGGGACGACGCCATAGACTGCATCAAACGCTCCTTTGTGATTGATCTTCGCTTCGACACGAAAATCGTAGCAAAGGAGCGTTCTTTCTGCCTCGCGCAGCATCCGACAGCGAGAACGCATAAGCCCTGACTGAACCCATACAACCGCTTGCGGAAATGCTCACGACGTGTTACCCTCATTGAGATGCGGCCTATTCTGGTTGGGTTGGATGTGTCAGTAA
>JBBSFO010000508.1:0-4188 GCA_038238655.1 Thermomicrobiales bacterium
CCCCGTTCGACTTGCATGCATTAGGCACGCCGCCAGCGTTTATCCTGAGCCAGGATCAAACTCTCAAACCAATATCTCTCAACATGGGTCGCCCCATGCCAGGCATCTCTGCTGCCTCTCTCCCTTCCCCTCTGCTGGTAATGGGCTGGCGCACCGGGGATAAAAAATCCGCCTACAGGCGGCTTTTCCTTGCCCCTTGCGCATGCCGTTCGTTCGACGGCTTAGGGAATATACACCCCCTATCAGGGCATGTCAATACCCTGATAGGGGAATCGGAGAAATTGCCCTGTTGCCCTCGCCGTGCGTTGCCGACAGAACCCGATCTATGCTAGCCTCCCGGCGGTGTCGTCCGTCAATTTCGCGATCTGCCGCCACAGTGCGAACGGGAGCGTGCGTGTGTTTCTTCGCAATCTCACTCATGACAGTCGCTTTTGGATTGTCATCATCACGAGCCTGTGCCTCTTCTTAACGATTGAGCGTGTCCAGGCGTACGCGAATGGGCCATGGCCGCAGATGCACCGCGACCGAGAGCGGCGACCAGTGGCGATGGGCAATCCGCTGGGCTGGTTTGCCGTTATGGCGCTCCTTCTTCCCGGACTGGTCTTGTTGCTCGCGAATGTGGCGATCCTCCTTTGGGCGAAATACCCCCGCCGAAGCGTGCAGGTATTGGCAGCATTCCTCTTGATGCTGCCCTGGGTGGTGTTCACGATTGGCAGTTTCGACGGCCTCGGGATTGGCCCATATATGCGGCGCGTCGGTATTGCCCTCCCGATCGCACTCTGTGTCAGCCTCGTTCTCGCCGACCTGCTCTTGTTCTTCACCTTCCTCGACCTCGTCGAAAGCACCAATCTCATTGATTCCGTCAAGCATCTCAGGCCGTAAGGACGATACAGAATCACGGGCTCGTTAACGGATAGCGTGACGGGGTCGTTCGTGCTATGATCCTCGGTACGGCGGTACAACGCCGCAGAGCCTTCCGCGTGGGAACATTGGGATCATGAAAGAGGGTTGCGTGCGCGCATTCCGCCTCACGCGCATCGTCGGGATTGACGTTCGAGTCCATCCTACGTTCGCGCTCATCCTGCTCTGGTTCGCGTACATCTGGGGGATAAAAACCAGGGCAGGTCTGGGCGGGGTGCTCTTTGGCCTCCTGCTTGTCGTTTGCCTGTTCGCGTGCGTGCTCCTCCACGAGTTGGGACATAGCCTCGTTGCCCGTCGGTCGGGCATTCGCGTCCACGACATTACACTGCTCCCAATTGGCGGCATGGCGCGTATCGAACGCACTCCGGTACATCCCGGAGACGAATTCTGGCTTGCGCTCGCCGGGCCGGCGGTCAATGTTGGCATTGCGCTCGTCCTGCTACCGATTGTTGCGGCGATCGCATGGTTCAAACATATCGAGGGCGTTGGCGGTATCCTCAATGCGATCGGCCAGGTAGACCTTCCCGGTTTCGCCGCCTATCTCTTTTTTGCCAATATCTCGCTCGTCGTCTTCAACCTCATTCCTGCTTTCCCGATGGACGGTGGCCGCATCCTGCGCGCATTCATGAGCCTGCTGATCAGCCGGTCGCTCGCGACCCAGATTGCTGTGGTGATCGGTAAAGCGATCGCCGTCGGGTTTGTCTTTATCGGGTTCGCCATGCTGCACGATTGGACGCTGCCGATGGTGGGCGTCTTTATTTTTGTCGGCGCGCATCTCGAAGGCCGGAGCGTCGCGATGGAAGAAGCGTTGCGACGGATGCATGTCGGACAATGCATTACATGGGAATCGGGTGGTATCGGACCGTACGAGCCGCTCGCCGGTGCGCTTCTCGGCGGGCCGCGCGACCTTGCCGTGACCGAGCGGGGCCGCGTCGTTGGCATCCTTTGGAAGGTTGAAATCCTCAATGCGATCGGCATGCGTGGATCGCACGTCCGCGTCCACGAAGTGATGGATCACTTTCCGCCCATCGTAGATGTGGATACCTCACTCTACCTTGCCCAACAGGCGATGGTGCGGGCAGACCGGGGCGCGGTGCTCGTCACGGAACGCGGCACGTATCGGGGCATTCTCACGGCGGAGCGATATTGGTACCTCCATCGCGTTATGGAATCGCGCCGCCGGTCTGCGACGGCCACGCGGTATCTCGGTTGGCTTGTTACGTACGGGCGTCGGTGGCGCCGCGAGACGAAAGTGCTGGCATCTGTTGGCCGCAGGCCGATTCTCTGAACAAGGCTCACGAATCGAGGCCCGACGTGCCTCCGATCCGAACGATGCGCAGCGGAACCGTACCGGAGCAACGACGGGTTTCCGATGGCTGCTTTTCGCGCTTTTCGGTATCTTCGCTGTCGGCTGGATGCTTGCCGTCGTCGGCATCTCGCGGAATATGCAACTCCCCGTGGACGAGCGCTGGGCAGGAAGCGGCATGCTTTTCCTCGAAGGCGTTATCGCGCTACTCTGGATTGCGACCGCGTATACCTGGTGGCACGCGGTGCAGTTCGCGCTTGTCGTCCTACCGAGCGCCTTTCTCGTCGAACTGGTGGGGGTGACGGTTGGCCTGCCCTTCGGCCCGTACCACTACACCAACGCGCTCGTCCCAAGCGTCGTCGGTCGGGTACCGGCGCCGATCACCTTTGCTTGGCTGATGATCGCCCTCGGCACGCTCGCGACCGCAACGTGGATGATCCCGCCAACGAGACACGCAATCGTTGTCCCGTTCGCCGCACTGCTCGCAACCGGGCTTGATGCCTGTCTGGAGCCGACGGCCTATCATGTCAAGGCATACTGGCTTTGGGAATCTTCGGGGCAGTACTACGGCGTCCCAGCCCGAAACTTCGCGGCGTGGCTGATTGTGGCAGCCACGATCAACACGCTTGCGGCACGCGTTCTTTGGCGGGGCACGCGCCCGCGCCTCCCAACGCTCGCCTTCGTTCCGATCATGCTGTTTTGGGCGACGGTCGCGATGTTTGCGATCATTGACGCATTCCGGGGCTATCCGGTAGGCACAGCAATCGGCGCGGCGCTCTGCCTCATGGCGATTCCACCGCTTCTTCGGAGGCGTCGGTCGCATCAATCGCGATCGTCGGATATGCCCGACCTTTCCACACCGTCGCCCCGCGCGCATGCCACCGCACCGAATTCGCCAGAATAGCGAGGAACGCGACGACGCACAGCGGATGCACGACGGGTTGCCACCATGGCCGCTGCATCCGCCAGGCAACGAGGCCATTCTGGACAAGCATCAGCACGACGAGGATGCTCGGCAACATGCGCAGCGTCCATCCTTCACGCCCCGCGACCAGCCCGACAACGAGGACCACTGAGGGGATGAGGTACAGCAATGTGAGCAGCAACGCGAATCCGACCGCGATGCCCGGCGATGCGCCGGTGAGCGCATACGCATTTTTCGAGAAGCCGCGCCACACCTCACCCGCATTCCGGTACATGCGCGTACGGACTGTGCCGACGCCATCTGCCAGCCGCAACCGGAGGCCGAGACGCTTGGCGTGCCGGGCGAGTTCCATATCATCGAGGACGGATGCGCGCACCGCCCGGTGTCCACCGATCCGGTCGTATGCGGCCCGCGTGAAGGCGAGCAACTGGCCGTTCGCGGCGACGACGCGCGGCGACGGATCGGACCAGACGCGTCCGACGGGGAGCATCGCCCAGATTGTGAAGAATATGAACGGCACGATCAGCGCCTCACTCCATTCCCCGATTTCCTGCTCCGGGAAGGCGGTGACGACATCTGCCCCCGCCCCGACCGCGCCGACCACCGAACGGATCATCGTTGGCGCATGCACCGTGTCCGCGTCAGTGAATATGAGCAGATTACCGCGTGCCAGCGCCGCTAATTGATCGCACGCGAACGCCTTGCCGTACCAGCCGGCAGGCAATGGCGCTCCCATCGCAACGCGCACCGTCGCGAACCGTTCGGCATACGCGCTGACGATACTCACCGTGCGATCCTCGCTTCCGTCGTCGAGCACGACGATCTCGAAAATGGCATCCTCCTGTTTCACCAATGATTCGAGGCATGCTCCGATTGCCCGCTCCTCGTCGCGAGCGGGCACGAGCACGGAGACAAATAACGCGCTCGCCGTGTCCGTTGCGTACGCAGACAGCCGCCGGAAGACGAAGGCGTTGGTGATCGTGTTCGCCGTCACGATCACTGCGAGGAGACAACAGACAATTTCGACCCAGAGAAG
>JBBSFO010000509.1:0-4178 GCA_038238655.1 Thermomicrobiales bacterium
TGCAGAAACAACTCGACGCAGCAGGCGTGCGCAACAACGGCGTGGAGGGCGACGCCTCGACGGGCGGGCGGTATATCAGTTTCTACGACCCCGACGGCATCGCCTGGGAGTTGTATTTCCTCCCTTCTCCGTAGTTCCTTCACTGTTCGCATGAATATTCTGACGCGAGACATGAACCGCTGCTTCCCTTCGTGGGAAGCAGCGGTCTCCTTTTCAGCAACGATGAGCAGTACCCGGAATGGGTAGCGTCATACCAGACACGATGTTGAGCAGCGTGCCGTTGGCGATGTATTAATGAGCAACTGGCAGCAATCGCCCTTAGGTTTCCTTGTCCCTCGTTCCCACCTGTTCCTTTGGACATACACAAACTGTCCGCAAGGACGAATCAAAGGAAAATGCAATTCCGTAATCTACATGCAGAAGAAAACGCGGGCTGGCGCTTCCCCACGCGCACCCAAAGGTCGCGAAATTGCTTTCTATCCCCTCCCCTCGACCCCAGCCCTTGCGCTCCCCCGCAAGGGCCTTTTCACGAGCGTCGTGGACCGAAGACTGAGGACTGAGTAACACAGACTCTCAACTGGAACCCATTGCTCATTGCTCGCCTCGCGTTGACGCCCCTTGTGACGGGGCATACAATGTCAACAGATGACGGGCAGTTCTCATTGCTACTGCCCAAAAGGCACCCGCTCATCGCTCATTGCTTCTGAACGAGGAGGTTCACGCGCTCATGTGGCGATGCAAGGTTTGTAGTCACACCACCCAAGATGCGCAGCAGCCAACGATCTGCGCGGTCTGCGGTTCGGAAGATTCGTTTGAGTCGTTCACGCCCAGCGCAGCCGATCCGCGCACGCAGCGACACACCCGCTATGCGAGCGTCGGCGTGCCGCGCGATCAGCAGGAAGTCCGCCCGGCATACATCGAGCAGCCGAACTGGGCAACCGTTGGCGTCACCGATACGCGGACGCGGGAAACGGGCTATGCACCGCCGGTAGGCGTCGTGCCTCTCTCCCCGACGCCGAAGACGGGATCGCAGGACTTCACCCTCGGCGTGATGCCCGCTTTCACCTCGAACCAGACGCACAGCACCGTCGCGGCCTTGCAGGCGGTGGCGCAGGTCGAAAACGAGGTCGAGGTCGGGCGACGGCTCCGGCTCCTCGCGCTCGTGGACACGAAGATGGAAGCCTCGTACGTGATGCGCTCCGGCAAGAAGTACAACCTCGTCACGGGCGATGGCGCATGGTTCGCGGACAATATCCCCTGCGCGGCGGCTTGCCCAGCGCACACGGACATCTCGCGCTACATCGCCTTTATCGCCGACGAGGAGTACGCGAACTCGTTTGAATTGAACCGGGAGTCCAATGTCTTCCCCGGTTGCCTCGGCCGCGTCTGCGCCCGGCCATGCGAATCGGCCTGCCGCCGGGGCGTGATTGACGAACCGATCGCGATTTGCTGGCTGAAGCGCGTCGCCTCCGACAACCGAGATGCTACCCGGCGCGAGCGGCCCGCACCGCCGTCCGGCAAGTCCGTCGCCATCATCGGCGCGGGGGCGGCGGGCATCACCGCCGCGCGCGGCCTCGCTCGCAAGGGGCATAAGGTCACAGTCTACGATGCCCTGCCCGTCCCCGGCGGCATGTACTGGGGCGGCGTGCCGGAATGGCGGTTGCCGCGCCACATTATCCAGGACGAAGTGAATCTCGTCGCCGATCTCGGCGTGGACATCCGCCTCGATACCGCCGTCGGCAAAGACGTGATGATCGCCGACCTGATGGCCCGGAATGACGCGGTGCTGATCGCGGCAGGCTGTCAGGTGCCGGTCGGCCTCGGTATCCCCGGCGAGGAATTGGACGGCGTCGAGTACGGCCTGACATGGCTCGAAGACCTGCACATTGCGGACTGGCAGAAGACGCCACGCATCGGCAAGCACATCATCGTCCTCGGCCTCGGCTTCACGGCGATGGACTGCTGCCGCTCCGCCGTCCGTCTGGGCGCAGAAACCGTGCAGGTACTCTACCGCCGCACCGCCGCCGAATCCACCGTGGAAGAACTCGAACTCCACGAGGCGGAGTACGAGGGGATCGAGTTTCAGTGGCTCGTCACCGCGAAACGCGTCGTCGGTGACGAGAATGGCAAGGTTATCGGCCTCGAAGTGACACACAGCGAACTCGGCCCGCTTGATTCGTCCGGTCGGCCGCGTGCCATCCCGATCAAGGGCTCCGAGGAGATCATCCCCTGCGACATGATTTGCGCTGCGTACGGTCAGCAGCCCGAATCCGGCTTCCTCAAGGGCCTGGAAATGACGAAACTGGACCGACGCGGCGTGCCGATCCTCGACGACACGTACATGACCGAGATTCCCGGCCTCTTCGCGTGCGGCGACTACGTCATGAACCCAAAGACCTTTATCACCGCTATCGGCGAGGGGCACGCCGCCGTTGATGCGGTCCACGAGTTCCTGACTGGCGAGACGGCCATCGAGCAGCAGATGGAGATTGTCGAACTGGACATTGACCAGGTCCGAGCGCGGCGCGGCCTTCTCTCGCAGACGGGCGTCGCGAAGTGGACGGAAGAAGCGATGAGCCGCCGCCTCGTCTGGGGCGACAACTACATTGATACCGCGCGGCAGGAGATGCCGACCCTGCCGATGGACCTGCGGTACGACCAGGTGGCGGAAGTCGAACTCGGCCTGACGGACGATGAAGGGTTCGAGGAGGCGAAGCGCTGCTTGCAGTGCCAACTGAATATCTTCATTGATGGCTCGAAGTGCGTCCTCTGCAACGGCTGCGTGGATGTCTGCCCCGAGGAAGTGATCGAGATGGTCTCGCTCGACCGCATCAACGCGATTGATGGTGACAGTGAGATCGTCGAGTTCGCCAAGCGACAGATGAGTCCCGCCGCCGCCGTGATGATGATGGACGAGGAACGCTGCATCCGTTGCGGCAACTGCGTCATCTGGTGCCCGACCGACTGCCTGACAATGGGCCACTTCCGCATGACCCCGGACTTCAAGATGGATTTTCTGATGGCGGAAGCGGCGGGCGACTGAGATAGGGCATTACCCAATCAATCACCGAAACCGCCGTCAGTTATGGGCGGCGGTTTCCTTTCTCATGGTGGCACGGCGTGCGGGGTTTACTGGATGAAGATCGGATTGGAGAGCAGCAGTAGCGCACCCGGTTGCCGGTAGGGTCGCGTTTCCTGCGGTTGATCTGCGTACAGTTCGACGCGGTAGTATCCGGGTGTTGTCGGCGTGTCCGTGAATTGCATCGCGCAGGATGGCCCCGGTGCGACAGCGACCGATTCGTGGTAGAAGCCATTCTTGAGCAGATAGAGGCGCGCCGGATAGCGGAGATCAGACAATTCGACACGCAATCGTAGTGGGGCACCACCGGATGCTGTGCCGCCCATTTCGATCCGCGCGCCGTCGACGCCCTCCGCCCAATATTCGAGGCGCGGACCCAGGCTGACATAGACGCGGCCCGTTCGCAGTCCGGCGATGATCCCGGTCTCGCTCAGTTCCGGCGCATGGACATAGGTGAAACACTGCCCGAGGCGATGCCGCTGCTCGCGTGGGTGATGCGAGTCGATCCCAGCCACGCCGACGATCCGCCGCCCTTGGCGGAGGTGCTCATCCCAGAGCCCGAGGCCCAGCGCGTTGTGTGGCCCTTCCAGGTGGTGGTAGACCTCCATCAGGTCGGTCAGGTCCCAGTCGAACTCGTGATAGCGCCAGCCGAGATCGCCGGCGAAGGGATGATTGACGCAGAAAAGCCCGCCTTGCTCGTGGGCGGCGCGCGCAACCGCGTTGATGTCCCAATGGGCATCCGGGTTGGTAGTCTCCGCCAACCCCACTGGGACAGCACGATCCTGTGTGTCGAGTGCTTGTCCGTCTGTGTAGACATTGACCCACTGGCGAAGGCCATGCAGGTTCGCATGACCACTATGACCCGTCAGTTCCAATCCGTGGAGCAGGGCGAGGTCGCTCCCACCCGCCCCGTCCAGATCCCGCCAACCTGCGGTCGTGAAGTGATCGGTGAGCGCCAGGAAGTCCAGCCCGTACGCACGCGCCGCCTCGATCACCTGCCGGACGGGCACTTTGCCGTCGCTATTCCAGCTATGCGCGTGCAACTCGCCGCGATACCAGCCTGCGCCGCGTACGCTGGCTGGTGCATCGTGCGGCGAAA
>JBBSFO010000510.1:0-4176 GCA_038238655.1 Thermomicrobiales bacterium
CGTCCCTTCTGCCTGCTGCTCACTGCCCACTGCCTGCTACTTCTTGAACTTCGCCTTCGCCTTGTCGGCGGCGTCCGCGAGGATCTTGATCGCCTCGGCGGGCGATTTACCGTTCACCACGACCGCCTGCATCATGTCCTTCGGCGCGCTGATCGCAATGTCGTCCAGGATGGGGCTAAGACCCGTGTCCGACGAGGCGGCGAGCGCGTACGGGACGATGTTCTCGGTCACTTCCTTGTTCCACTCATCCTGCGTGAAGAAGGGGAGACTCACGGTGTTCTTCGTGATCGGGAACCAGTACGATCCCGCCTTCTCCAGCTGTGTCGGGTACCGCTCCGGCGACATGATCATCTTGGCAATCTGCATCGCCTCATCGATATTCTGGCTCTTTTTGTTGATGACGAGCGTCGCGCTCCCGGAGGTCTGGACGAATTTGCCGGGATTGACCTGCGACGGCCACGCCTGCAAAAAGGTGTTCTTCAGCAAATCTTTGTTGTCCTTGCGCATCGCGAGTACGATGCTGCCGGGATTGGAGACGCAGGCCGTCTGCCCGGAGAGCCACGCTTCATTGTTGCCGGAGGCCTGCTGCGAGATGACGCCGGGCGGCATCATCTTGTTCTTGAAGAGATCGGTGTACGCCGCGAGGCCGGCAGTATTCTGCGGCGTGTTGATCGTCGGGTTGCCCTCCTTATCGAACAGCCGCCCGCCGAACATCCACATCCACTGGAGGCCGTTGCCCGTCCAGTCCGCCTCGGTCATCTGCCCGTCGTAGGCGTAGAAGTTCTTGTCTGGCTTGTTGACCTTCTTGAACGCGTCCATCATCTCGTCGAACGACTTGAGCGGCAGCTTGACGCCGACTTCCTCGAACTTGTCCTTGCGCAGATGGACGAACCACGGCTCGGAGTTCATCGGGATGTTGATGCGCTTGCCATCCGCCGTCTTGGAGTTACCCTCCGCGAGGTCGAGCCAGCCGCCGCCGATCTTGCCGATCTCGTCGTACAGCGCCTGAACTTCCATCGCGTAGCCGTTCTGATTCCAGAGTGCGGAGGCGTAGGTGTAGGTGATGTCCGGCACGACGCCGGACTCCATCGCGACGACTTCCTTCTGCGCATGCTCGTCGTTGCTGAAGAGTTCCACTTTGACGTTGAAGTTGCCCTTCGTCGCCGCCATCTTCACGGACTCAGTCAGGTAGTCATTCGACTCCGGTAGGAATTGCTGACGACCCCAGAAGAGCACGTCCTTCTTCTTGCCACCTGCCGCTTGCGCCGGGGCGGTCGTCGGGGCGCTCCCGCCCGTCGTTGTCCCTGCGGCAGGGGCGACGGTAGCGGCACCACCGGCAGCAGGCGCTGCCGTGCCGCTCGTGCTGGCGGCGGGCTTCGGCGTATCCGTCGCGCTGCTCCCACCACACGCAGCAAGAATGGCGGCTGCCGCGCTCGCCGTCACACCACCGAGGAAACCACGCCGACTCAACCGAGGCAATCGCTCTTCAGACATGTTCACCGACTCCTTCGCTAGCACGAATCCCCCCTCCCGAACGATACGGTGCGCGTGTGACGCCTGTGCCTCGTTCGTTCCCAATCCATTCTGTTAGGTTCGTATCTGACCGGGAGCGTAGCACGGCGGATAACCAGTGTCAAGCAAAAGAGTTCGTGCAACTGCCCACAATGCGGCACGGTGCGGGGAAGGGTCATTGCCCGCGTGGCTATCGTTCCATCCCCATCTGACTTCCCCTCCCCCTGTCGGGAAGGGTGCCGGGAGTCGAGTCGCCCAGTCGCTATCGGCAGCACGGCGCGGTACGATGCGCGAACGATGACGCGTGCCGCGCGGGCGGCTATTGGGCAGAGGGAACAAATGATGTTGGAGCAGCAGGAATTGGCTGGTTGGCTCGAAGAACGACAGGAGCGATTCATCCAGATGGCGGACACGATCTGGGCGAACCCGGAGGTGGCGCTGACCGAGTCAAAGGCGTGTACGCTCCAGGCTGACGCGCTCGCGCGGGATGGATTCACGATTACGCGGGATGTCGGCGGGCTGCCGACAGCATTCATGGCCGAGTGGGGCAGCGGCGCACCGGTGATCGGTTACCTGGGTGAGTACGACGCGCTGCCGGGGTTGTCGCAGAAATCACAGTCGGGGCAGGACCCGGTCGTCGCCGAAGGGCCGGGGCACGGGTGCGGGCACAACCTGCTCGGCACCGCCGCGCTCGCCGCCGCGATGGCGCTCAAGGCGTGGCTCCAGGAAACGGAGCAATCCGGTACGGTGCGCTACTACGGCTGCCCGGCGGAAGAAACGATCACCGGCAAGGTGTACATGGCCCGCGCTGGAGCCTTCGACGACCTCGATGCCGCGCTCACCTGGCATCCCGGTGGCGTCAATACCGTCCAGTGCGGCAGCAGCCTCGCGGTGGACAACCTCAAGTTCCGCTTCCACGGGCAGACCGCGCACGCGGCGGCGGCGCCGGAGATGGGCCGCTCCGCGCTCGATGCCGTCGAATTGATGAATATCGGCACGAACTTCCTGCGCGAGCACATCATCGAGACGGCGCGCATTCATTATGTGATCACGAACGGTGGCGGCGCGCCAAATGTCGTGCCGGACGAGGCGGAGGTCTGGTACTTCGTCCGCGCGCCACGGCGCGATCAGGTCGAAGCGATCACGGCACGCGTGCGCGATATCGCCCGTGGCGCGACGCTGATGACCGGCACGACCGTGGAAGAAGATTACCAGTGCGGCGCGTACAATTGTCTGCCGAACCTCACCCTCGCGGACGCCGCGCTCGCGGTGATGGGGGAGATGGGGCCGATGGAATTCACGGACACCGAGCGTGCCTACGCGCAGGCGATTGCGGATGCCTATCCGGTGGCCGTGCGCGCGGGCGTGGTTGAAAGCCACGGGCTTCCCGCCCGCCTGCTGGACGAATCGCTGACTGGCGAAATCTTCGCCCCGTTGGATAAAGGCAAAGTGATGCCCGGCTCGACCGATGTCGCCGATGTCTCGTGGATCACACCCACGCTGCAAGTTTGGACGGCCTGCTGGGTGGTTGGCGTACCGGGGCACAGTTGGGGAATTACCGCGACCGGCGCGATGTCCATCGGGCATAAAGGGATGCTCTACGCGGCGAAGGCGATGGCGCTCACCGGCGCGGCGCTGGTCAATGATCCCGCATTACTGGCGCGGGCACGCGCGGAACACGCGGAAGCGACCGGCGGCAAGGCATACCGCACGCCGCTACCGGAGGGATTGCAGCCGCCACTTCCCAAGTCATCCGCCCGCGCGTAAGGGCGAGGGCGACAGAAGAGAGGAGAAGGCGCAGAGATCACAGAGAGAACACAAGAAATGTCTCTGCGTCCTCTGTGTCCTCTGCGTTACGTCCCCTTCTCAGTGAGAGAACGATGGAAGGAATGTGCGATGACGTATGAAATGCTACTCACCGAGACGACCGACGGTGTCCTGACGATCACGCTGAACCGCCCGGATGTGCTGAACGCCCTGACGCGGCAGGTGCTCAACGAGTTGCGCGACGTGCTGCATGCCGCCGAGCGGGACGCGGCGGTACGCTGCCTCGTGCTGACGGGTGCGGGACGGGGATTCTGCTCGGGGCTGGACCTCACGGCAGGCGCGCAGCGCACCGAGCGCGCCGAGAATCTTTCGGTCGCCGACGGCGTGCGGCAAAATTGGAATGTCGTCGTCAAAGGCATTCGCGCGATCGAGAAGCCCGTGATCGCAGCGCTCAATGGCGTCGCGGCGGGCGCGGGAATGAGCATCGCGCTCGCCTGCGATATCCGCATTGCGAGCGAGGCGGCATGGTTCATGCCGGGGTTCGTTAAGATCGGACTGATACCGGATAGTGGCGGCACGATCTTTCTCCCGATGCTGGTCGGCTACGCCAAAGCGGCGGAACTCGCCTTTACCGGCGACCGCGTTGACGCGGCGGAAGCGCACCGGCTCGGCCTCGTCAACGATGTCGTGCCCGCGAGCGAACTGATGGAGCGGACGCACGCACTGGCGGCCCGGCTCGCCGCGCTGCCTACCCGCGCGATCGGGCTGACGAAGCGCGCCTTCAACCGCGCGATCATGCCGCACCTCGATGCCGTCCTCGACTATGAGGCCGATCTCCAGGAGATCGCCGCCCGGACGAGCGATCATCGGGAGGGAATCGCCGCCTTCCGCGAGCAG
>JBBSFO010000511.1:0-4146 GCA_038238655.1 Thermomicrobiales bacterium
GAAGTCGAGACGCCGCTGCTGGTTTCTGCACCTGGAATGGAGCCGTACCTCGATGTCTTCGAAACACGTCTGACCACGGCGCGGGGCCACTCCTTTCGCGCGTTTCTGACGACCTCGCCCGAGTATGCAATGAAGAAGTTGCTCGTCGCCGGGCTACCGCAGATCTACCAGATTTGCAAGTCGTTTCGCAACGGCGAAGAGATCAGTCGTGGCCACAACCCGGAATTCACGATCCTTGAATGGTATCGCGCGCACGCCGATTACCTGACGATCATGGCGGACTGCGAGAACCTCCTTGCCGCTATCTGGCGGGCGCTGCATCCCGACGCAGATGTGGGCGCGCAACCGGCGATGATCGTTGGGGGCGAACGGGTGCTTCTCGCGGTGCCGTGGGAGCGGCTGTCCGTCCGCGATGCGTTCACACAATACGCCGACCTCGATCTTGATTCCGTCTCGGATACCGAGGCGATGCATCGTGCCCTCGTCGCGCGCGGCTATCACGTCGCCGCTGACACGACCTGGGAGCAGGGGTATCATCAGATTTTCTTGAACGAAATCGAACCCCACTTGGGGCGACCCGTGCCGACCATTTTGTATGATTACCCTGCGTCATTGGCGGCGCTTGCCCGCCGGAAAGCGGACGATCCCCGGTACGCCGAGCGATTTGAGTTCTACATTGCCGGCATCGAACTCGGCAATGCCTTTTCTGAACTGAATGATGCCGACGAACAACGCATGCGGCTCGAAGGCGAACGCGCCGAACGCGCCGCATTGGGCAAAACGATCTATGACATTGACGCTGACTTTCTCCGTGCCCTTCGGGCCGGTATGCCACCGTCGGCGGGCATTGCCGTTGGCGTTGACCGGCTTGTGATGCTGTTCGCGAATGCCGCGACGATTCAGGAAACTCTCTGGTTTCCGGCACGTGAAATCTTCGACACGTAACCCCGAGCCGTCGAGCATTGTGTATACTGACAACAACTGCGTAGTTGCTTCGTCCTCCTTTCGGGGTGGGCGGAAGCCAGGGAGGAAGCATGGCACTGATTTCGACAAGCGAGTTCAAGCGCGGGACGACGATCATTTTCCAGGGGCAACCACATCAGATGGTGGAAGTGGAATTCGTCAACCCCGGCAAGGGTTCGGCGTTCCTGCGTACGAAACTGAAGGGCTTGCGCACGGGCCGCGTCGTGGACTTCACATTTAAATCGGGCGAAACGGTCGAGGACTACATGATCCGCAACGAGGACATGCAGTATCTCTATCAGGAGGGCGAGGACTTCTTTTTCATGAACCAGAGCACGTTCGAGCAAGTCTCCGTGCCGCGGGAGGTGCTCGGCAATATGGCGAACTTCCTCCGTGAGGGCGAGACGTACGAACTGCTCGTGCATGAATCGGAAGGCGTCGGCGTCCGTCCGCCGAAGCGCGCGGTTGTGACGGTGACCGAGGCTGAAATCGCGGCGCGCGGCAATACGGTGCAGGGCGTCAACAAGGCCGTGATCGTGGACACCGGCGCGACGGTGCAGGTCCCCGCATTCGTCAAGGAAGGCGACCGAATCGCCGTCAACCCGGAAACGGGCGAGTACATCGAGCGCGTAAACGACTGATCCGGTACACGATCCTGTGTACTATTTTCGGCCGCCGTCGTTGACAGGAAATCTCGCGCTCGGCTACACTTGCGGCGGTCGCGCGACCGTTGGCGGATGGTGCAATGGTAGCACAGAGGACTTTGGATCCTTTAATCTAGGTTCGAATCCTAGTCCGCCAGCCATGCCGGCACGCGCCAGAGAGCGGGCACCGCTCCTCAACGATGGGAATGCGCCTCGTGCCGTCCACCGCTCCGAAGCCCAGCGACGATTCCAAAGCATCACTCGCGGTCGTGATTCTCGCGGCGGGTGCCGGGACGCGGATGCGCTCACTGCTCCCGAAGCCCCTGCACGAACTCGGCGGGCGGCCACTCATTGGCTACGCCCTGCGTGCAGCCGCAGCGTTGCGCGCCGATACGACAGTGATCGTCGTTGGACATCGTGCCGACGAACTGCGATCTGTGCTCGGCGATGGACATCTTTTTGCGACGCAAGTGCCACAGCAGGGAACCGCCCATGCCGTCGAAGTCGCTCTTCCACATATCCCTGACGCTGTCGCAACCGTGCTCGTGCTGTTCAGCGATACGCCGTTGTTGAGCGAAGGGACGCTCACTGCGCTTCTTGAACTACACCATATGCAGCGGGCGAAGGTGACACTGCTCACCGCCTGCGTCGCTGATCCGGCCGCCTATGGACGGATTATTCGCGACGATAGCGGTCGCGTCGTCGCTATCGTCGAGGCGCGGATGGCGACGGCGGAGCAGTTGCGCGGTGATGAGATCAACAGCGGCGTCTGCTGCTTCGATGCCGCATGGCTCCGTGCGATGTTGCCCCGCGTCGAGGAAAACGCGAGTGGCGAGCGGTATTTGACCGATCTCGTGGCGATGGCGCTGCACGCGGCGGATGGCGACGGCGACTATCCGGTGGCGGCGATTGCGACGTCCGAAACCGAAGCGATGGGGATCAATGACCGGGTGCAGTTAGCGGAAGCGGAAACCGTGCTCCGTCAACGAACGTTGCGGCGGTTGATGGTGAGTGGCGTCACGATTCGTGACCCTGCGGCGACCTTCATTGATGACACTGTTGCGATTGGGAACGATACGATCATCGAGCCAGGGTGCGTATTGCGCGGTGCGACGACGGTCGGCGCCGGCTGCGTGATTGGCCCCTACACGATGATGACTGCGAGCACGGTTGGCGACCGTTGCCGCGTCGTCGCATCGTCGCTCGAATACGCAACGATGGAATCCGACACGGACTGCGGGCCGTTTAGCCACCTGCGGTCGGGCGCGGTTATCCGTACGGGCGCGCATATCGGCAACTTCGCCGAGGTCAAACAAAGCGTCATCGGGCCGCACACGGCGGTCGGCCATTTCTCGTACCTCGGCGACGCGACGATTGGCGCGCATGTCAATATCGCCGCCGGGACGATCACCGCAAACTACGACGGTACGCCGGAGAAAAAGCGGACGGAGATCGGCGACGGCGCATTCATCGGCTGCGATACGATTCTTCGTGCGCCCGTGCGGGTCGGCGCGGGTGCTGCGACGGGCGCAGGTGCGGTCGTGACGCATGATGTCGAGGATGGTGTGCTCGTCGCCGGCGTCCCGGCACGACCGATGCGCGCGACGAGCATGCCCGCCGCACTCGCGGACGAGGAGTAGCCATGGAAGGACGGCTCCAAGTCTTCTCCGCCGGTGCGAACCGGCCACTCGCCGAAGCAATTGTCGGCGATCTCGGTATCCCACTCGGACGCGCGCTCGTTGGCGCGTTCCGCAATGGTGAGACGCGCGTGCGTATCGAGGAAAATGTCCGCGGTTCGGACGTCTTCATCGTGCAGCCGATGTGCTCGCCCGTCAACCAGCACCTGATGGATCTGCTTATTATGATTGATGCGGTACGCCGCTCGTCAGCAGGACGCATTACAGCGGTCATCCCGTATTATGCCTACGCGAAACAAGAAAAGAAGACGGTTGGCCGCGAGCCGATTTCCGCGAAGCTCGTCGCGAATCTGCTCGTCACGGCGGGCGTAGATCGCGTCTTGACGGTTGATTTGCATGCGCCCGCCATCGAAGGCTTTTTCGATATTCCCGTGGACCACCTCCGCGCCGCGCCGATTCTCGCGAACTACATCAAGCGAGAGGGATTTCAGGAGATCGTCGTCGTTAGCCCGGACGCAGGCGGCGTCGCGCGGGCAGACGACTTTCGTAGCCGGATTGGCGGCGGGCTGGCGATCTTCTCGAAGATGCGGCACGCACCAGATGCAGTCGCAATGCTCGACATGGTCGGGGAAGTTTCTGGCAAGATCGCGATCATCGTTGATGACATGATCTCGACGGGCGGCACGTTGATTGAGGCAGCGGAGCAATTGCGGGAGCGCGGTGCGACGGCGGTCTTCGCGGCGGCGGTGCATGGCGTCTTTGCGGACGGCGCGCTCGTGCAGATCGCCGAATCGCGGATCGAACGGCTCTGGGTGACGGATACATTGCTGATCAACCACGATCAAGCGATTGAAGGGCGCATCGCCGTCCTCAGCGTCGCGCCGCTGCTCGCGCAGGCGATC
>JBBSFO010000512.1:0-4143 GCA_038238655.1 Thermomicrobiales bacterium
GAATCAGGGCGAACTTCCCTTTCTCATAGTCGTAGTTATCGTTTTCATCCTCGTAGAGGTTGAAGTTGCCGTTCGCGCCTGGATAAATTCTCAACTCAATCGGGTCGGCTGGCTTTTCAGTCACGACGACGATCCCGGCGGTCACCCCGGTGTGAATCGAGATCTTCCAATAGCGGGTGATTGCCAGGGCAATGATGAGCCCCGCCGCGCCCGCGCAGATCAGCCCGATAATCTGCGACGGTGCGCCCAATTTCAGGAGAACGACGAGGGCGGCGACGCCGCAGGCGAGCGTGAAGAGGATGATCCCGGCCCGTTGTTCGCGTCGCCGCACATGATGGTCCGTCACTTTCCCGCGTCGCAGTTGGCGGAGGAGATAGAGCAGGGGCACCACCGGCGCAAAGAGGATGCCGAGGAGACTCCATTTGAGGGCAGCACTTGTGGTCGGCGAATATCGCCAGGCGACGATGATGAGGACGACCGCAGCCAGCGGCGAGGGGGCGAAGACCTCGGTGATGATGCGAGCGAGGCGATTGCTTCGCCGGGGCGAGGATATCATCTTCATGCTGGTCATGTGGTTCTCCTCGACCTCGTTGACGAAGAAGGCGAATCAAGTATCTCATCGACCAATGACGCGGCGCGCGGCGCAAGTCGCCGATAAGCGCGCGCTATGCTTTGCAGATAGTGCAATTCCGCATCTAAATCGGTGTCACTCCTCGTAACGGGGGTAGCAACGGCCACCGGAACACGCCACCCTCGCCGCTTCGCTTGCACAGCGGCGGCCCACACGATCGCCTCGACACAAACGGGTGCGTCATTCTTGGATACGCCGAGCGTGTCGCATACTGCCCGGGCGCGATCGCGCATCGCTGCATCTGTGTACCGCCGCAACGCGACAACGCCGTCCTGTATCTCCATTACCCGTCGATAGAGGTGCAGATCAAGATTCCGGAACGTGAGGGCATCTGCGTGCGCGGAGCGTGGCGGATCGAGCGCAATGTCCGGGGTCACCGCGTACAAGTCGCGCCAAAGCGGATAGAGCAGCCGATGGGCGCAGTACTGTTCGCCCCAGCGGTACACACCGAGGAATCCTCCGCTCACCAAGGCCACGCATCCGCCAGCGAAAAGCGTATAGGCGAGCGTCGTCGGATACGAATGCGGGGGCACAATGCCGAGGAGCGCGAGGACGATATAGCCGCATTCGAGGCCGGCGTATGCGGTGCCGAGTCCCCAGCCGATGGTCTGCACGCGGGCTTGGAGCCGGAGGTATGGTCGGGGGATGCTGCGGACGACGTGCCGGTTTCGGAGCGATCGGGAGAAGATCTGGAAGACGAGAAGCCCGATGTAGAGGAGGAGCACGAGTCGGTACTCGGCAATGTACGGAGCCGTGCTATAGCGCGCTTGGAAGTCTGTCGGCGCCTCGATCGGTACCGAGGCGTGGCTGAACAGTACCGCCATCGTCACGATTGTTCCCACCATCAGTCCGACGCTACCGAACACGCCGCGTTTGCGCTCCTCGTAATGCAGTAAGCGCATCACGACCGGCTGAAATGCCCACGCGCCGATGACACCGATGCTGTTACCGATGAGTCGCGCGAAATTCGGGACGCCGATGATGCGATCGATCTCCCGATAGATCGGCGGATGGAAGACCGTAATGCTCAGGGAAACCGCGAAGAGCGAGAGGCAGTTAGCGCGCTGCGCCGCGTCGTGCAGACGCCAGTGGAGCGCCCGCAATTTGACGAGCAGATATCCCCACAAGGCGACAACAAGGATTGCACTGACGAACTCACCCACCATCGTTCAATCCCTCCAAGCTGTCGAGGAGTCGAAGGGTATCGGCAACGTGCGCGTCGGGGGCCGCAGTATTCGCGTGTGCGCCGCTGATGCGTGTGAGGATGAGGGTGGCGATCATCTCCGCTTCCTGTTCCTCTGCGTCGGTGTATCGTGTGCCGCGCGGCGCGCGCAGGCCTTCGTCCGCTGGATCGGTGCCGGACAAGAGGGCCGCCAAGTCGGTGCCGTCGAGCCCTTCGTGGTCGCAGAGGATGTGTCCCAGCTCGTGCAGGATGATGTGTCGTTGATGCAGCGGCGCGGTGCGCTCCTCGTAGAACACGACATCCACGGACAGTTCCGCGATCCATGCGCCGAAGGATTCGCCGCGCAGCGCCATGGGACACAGAACGATAGGACGACCGCGACGATCAGCAAGTGATGCAACAAATATTTGTGTATCAAATGGAATGGGAACCGGGAGATCATGGATGCGCGCTGCACAGCGCTTGCGGAGCGTCTTCATGTCCATGGAGAAGGTCCCTTAGGAAGCTACACTTGGTCGGCTTCCTTCATAAAACGCTCGTCACCATCGCTCTGCGGCGGACGCGGCACCCGGCGACCACTGTACATCGCCTCGATCTTTCGCGCTTGCTCGATCATCTGCCCGATCACCTCGCGCGATTCCGGCGAGAGATCCGCAGCGCGCAGGGCCATCTTGCGCACGTCGGCATCGAGGGCGATGGGGAGTTCCTCGTAGAGGCGCGTGGCCTCCTCAGTGTCGAAGAAATACGTGACCGGTACTCCGAAGAAGCGCGCCAAGGTCTCTAGGACCTTCTTCTGCGGGTTGTCTTTCGCCCCTGTGTGCAACTGCCACAAGTATGCAGCGGAGATTGAGGAGCCGCCCTGCCCGCTGATGGCGGCCGCGAGATCTTTGTACGAGTGATTCCGGCGGTCGCGGGCACGCTTCGCCTTGATGAGTCGGTCGATCTTCTCCGCCAATGTTGGGTAGCCGGTTTCCTGTCCATCCGTCATCACTGCGTCGTCTCCTGCTCACCTGTCGCGTTTACATGCATAAACCATACCATACATCGTAGCGCACCTGTGAATATCCGTGTGGCGAATCGCTGGACAAACAACGGCGGACCCCGTATGCTCCACGCATGAATACATAATAGACGTTTGGTATTCATTTGTAAACGATCGGGGGGAGCGTGGATGACACCCGCGTATACAGTCACCACCCGTTGCGCACGCTCTCCCGACCGGAGCCACCGTCCGAACTCCATGCGCGCATTGCGGCGGCGATCCGCGTCGAAGCGGCGCGTCAGCAGCAGCGCCGTCGCCTCCGACGCTGTGCATTTGCGGGAGTCACGGTGCTGCTGTCACTCGTGGTCGTCGTGTATAGGTTTCTGTGCTAAGGGAGGAGAAGAGCGTGACAGTGCCTAGCGACATGCGTCCATCTTTCGTTGTAGACAGAAGTGAAGGAGCGGTAGCGGAGACTGATCGCGGTCGCTCCCCAACTGCCGGGACGTTGCGTGTTGCATCGTACCCTGCGGCAGCCGCCGAGCGACGATTGCACGTACGGTCCAGCCCACCGGGGGAACCCACGCTGTCACCCACAACTCCCCCACCGGGTATCCCGGTCCCCGACCTGCGCTCCCGGCCACCTGTTCCCGTCGTCCCCTGGCCCACCCGTGCCCAGCGGTGGGTTCGGGAACGGACACAACCCGGCCGTCTCGAAATGGACGACGATGCGAAGATCGGGGACTTCATGGCGATGATGTCCACCGGTTGCCACACCCTCGCCACCATCGGCCCCAAGGGCGGTCCCGGCAAGACCACCGTCGCCCTCACCACCGGCCTCGTCCTCGCCGAGGCGCCGCTCGCCCGCCCGATCGTCGTCGAACTCAACCCCGACTGGGGCACGATCGATCAGGTGCTCGGCGACGCCAACCCCCGGACGATCCAGGACCTCCTGCAGAATCTCACCGCGATCAACCAGGCGGGGATCGGCCTCCTGCAGGGGTACGTGACAATGTGGGGGCGGTTGCCCGTCCTCACCGCGCCGGGTCGTCCCGATGAGATGGCCCGCCTTGCCCCGCGCGACTACGAGCGCGTCCTGAAGCTGCTCTCCGTCCACTACAACCTGATCATCCTCGACTGTGGCACGGCGTTCACCCAGCGTCTCAATCAATTCGCCATCCAGGCGGCGGATCACCTGCAGGTCGTCGGCTGGCCGGACCATCCCACCATGCAGAAGACCGTGGCGGCAATCGACTATCTGGCCAGTAGCCGCTATGCCCACGACTATCAGGGTGTGCTCGCCGAGCTTGCACCCAACCATGCCGCCGTGCGGGTCCGGGCGCTCGCCGA
>JBBSFO010000513.1:0-4142 GCA_038238655.1 Thermomicrobiales bacterium
GACGCGCCGTCGGTTTAACCGCTCGCGCCCGATCAGCACTGCACCAATCGTCACCATCGCGGGATAGGCATACAGGAGCAGGATGCCCAACGCGGCATCAATCCGCGTCAGGGCGGTACCGAATAGCCATGTCTGGCTGGCCTGGAAGACCATACCGAGCAATAGGCCGCGCGTGATCGTCGCACGCGGCGGCATGCCGCCACCAAAACGGGGGATGAGTAGCCAGAAGATCAGCGCCGCGATCAGGTACCGCACCATGAGTAACGTCACGACGTTGACGCCCGCCGCGTACGCGAGTTTCGCGAAAATCGCCGTGACGCTGTATGCCGTCGCCGCAATGATGCAGAACAGGACACCCTCACGCTCGCGGGTCATGCGCGCTCCTCGCCCATATTTGGTGGCGCGGGCTTCAGCCTGCGCCGAACTCGGCAGGTTGAAGCCCACCACCCGTGCAGTACCCGATCAGGTCGTCCGGCCGTAATCGTCCGTGATACGGATGACATCGTCGAGGTGGGGCGTGCTCACTTCGAGGAGGACGCTGTCCTCGACCGCCTCGAAGCGGTGGATAGTACCCGTCGGGATATGAACGAGTCCCCCCGGTCGCCAATCGAACTCGTCGCCACCAAAAGTCAGCAGGACGTGACCGGAAAGCAGGTAGAGCGTTTCTTCCTTGATTTCGTGTTTCTGTAAACTGAGCCGCTTGCCCGCCGAGACTTCCAGCACCTTCCCGGCGTACTGCCCGGTATGCGCGTACCAGATTTCCCGGCCCCATGGCTTTTCAACGATTTTCGGCTCTGCAATCGGCCCCATTCCCCCGCTCCTTCCCTTTTCTATCGGTCGTATGCGCGTACGAAACCACACAAAGCCCTACCGACGCAACAAGGAAAGTCGGCCTTAAAGGAGCAAAAAGGGCGGTCTCAGAACCGCCCGTCGCGTAGTGCATCTTGCTCCCCTTCCCCACGGGGAAGGGGCCGGAGGTTAGGGCCCCTTACTTCGCCGCGTCGAACCGCTTGCCGACTTCGTCCCAGTTGACGACGTTCCACCACGACTCGATATATTTCGGGCGGAGGTTGCGGTAGTCAACGTAGTAGGCATGCTCCCAAACGTCGAGGCCGAGGAGCGGCGTCTTGCCTTCCATCAGCGGCGAATCCTGGTTCGCGGTGCTGGAGATCGCCACAGTGCCCCCACTGGCCGTCAGCCACGCCCAGCCACTCCCGAAGCGGGTCGTCGCCGCTGCCGTGAACTGCTGCTTGAACTGATCGAAGCCACCAAAGGTCGAGGTAATCGCCTCGGCGAGTTTACCCGTCGGCTGGTTCGAACCGCCCGGCTTCATAATTTCCCAGAAGAGCGTGTGATTGGCGTGACCGCCGCCATTGTTGCGAACCGCCGTGCGGATCGCTTCCGGCACGCTGTTCAAGTCGGAAATCAGCGCTTCGACGGGCTTATTGGCGAGGTCGGGCTGATCCTTCAGGGCATTGTTGACGTTCGTTACATAGGTCGCATGGTGCTTGTCGTGATGTAGTTCCATCGTTTCTTTGCTGATCGTCGGTGCGAGCGCATCGTACGCATAGGGCAATGCAGGCAGTTCATACGCCATGGGGGTGACTCCTTCCATCAAACAACGACCGATACCGAGAGTGCGCGTACTGCGTGAAACGCCCGTGTCGCGCTGGCATTCCCGCACGGACAGTATGCATCGCATCAGGATGGCATGCAAGAACCTAACCCCCGGTGCCTTCCCGCGAGGAAGGGGTGACTCTTCGCAAGACCGAGGTATTTCTGGAACGCCCTGAACTCGAGAAGGCTCGCTCCCCTTCCTCGCGGGAAGGCACCGGGGGTTAGGTCATCCGCCGATGCGCGACATGCCACGATTCAGGGAGACTTCGCCGGTGGCGACGCCGTGGCCCCAGGGCTTTTTCCAGACGGCCTCGCGCAGCCGCAGGCGAATATCATCGTCCGACGCGCCGGAGCGGATCAGCGTGAGCAGGTCCACTTCATCGTCGCGCAGCAGGCAGAGGCGCAGTTTGCCGTCGGCAGTCAGGCGCATGCGGTTGCAGGTGGCGCAGAAAGCATCGGTCATCGCGGAAATGAACCCGACCGAGCCGCGCGCATTCGGGAAGACGAATGGCCGTGCCGGGTCCACCGGGTCGGCGGTCGGATCGGGCGTCAGCGTCCCCCATCGCTCCTCGATGCGCGCCATCACCTCGGCGGTCGGCACGAGGAAGTCGAAGGCGACATCGTCCACCCCCTCGAAGGGCATCACCTCGATGAACCGGACTTGCCACGGATGCGCGGCCGCCAACCCAGCGAGGTCGGCAACCTCGTGGTCGTTCTGCCCGCGAATGACGACCGCGTTCAACTTGATCGGCGCGAGGCCCGCCGCCTCCGCCGCCGCGATGCCCTCCATCACGAGATCGAGTCGGCCCCCGCGCGTGATCTGCTTGAATCGCTCGGGGTCGAGGGTGTCAATCGAGACATTGATGCGCTTCAACCCCGCCCGCGCCAGCGGTTCGGCGAGGCGTGACAGGAGGATGCCATTCGTCGTCATCGCGATGTCGGTGATCGCCGGGTTCGCCGCGATCTCGCGGACGAGGTCGGGTAGGTTGCGGCGTAGCGTCGGTTCACCGCCGGTGAGGCGAATCTTCGTGAACCCGACATCCGCCGCGAGGCGCACGACGCGCAACAGTTCATCGTCGGTCAGCAACTCCTCTTTTCCCTGCCACCGCACACCCTCGGCGGGCATGCAGTAGACGCAGCGGAGATTGCAGCGATCCGTTAGGCTGATGCGCAGATAATTAATCCGCCGACCGTACGCGTCGCGCGCCGGATCATGCAAATCAACCATACTAAGCGGAATCATCGTCGTTGTAGTCATCACATCTCGCTGATACGCGGCAATGAACGCCGCCCTGAGAGTATACTGGGATAGATCAAAACAATCTACCCGCCGCTGCAGATTTAACAACGGCCGGGTTTCATAACCTATTCCACAATAGCCGCCGCATTGTCCGAATACCGCGCGTGCTGCTACTCTTTCGCGGCGTTCCGGTCGCCGAAGTGGCCGGAGCGGAGGGAAAGACCGCCATCCACCCAAAAGACCTGTCCGGTGACATACGACGCAGCGTCCGAGCAGTAATAGAGCACGGCACCTGCGATGTCGTCCGGATAGCCGACGCGCCCGAGCGGCGTCGCGGCGGCGAACGTGCCCGCATAGTCCGGCATTTCGTTGCTTGTCCGCTCGATCAGGATCGCACCGGGGGCAACCGCATTGACGGTGATGCCGTACGGGCCGAGTTCAAGCGCCGTCCCGACCGTCAGCATATTGATGCCGCCCTTGGAAGCATTGTATGGCGTCGCATTCTTGAAGGCAGATTTGCTCGCGCCGCTGGAAATATTGACGACGCGGCCCCAGCCGTGATCGCGCATGATCCGGGCGGCGGCCTGCGTGCAAAAGAACATGCCCTTGAGGTTCGTGTCGAGCGTCGCATCCCAATGTGCCTCGTCTGTCGCGAAGAAATCCTCCCAGAGCGTGATACCGGCGTTGTTGACGAGGATATCGAGGCCACCGAGCGCATCCGCCGCTTCCCGCACCAATCGCTGACACTCCGCGACCTGGGCCACATTTGCGCCAATCGCGATGGCGTTCCGACCCAGCGCCCGAATCTCCGTCACGACCGCTTCCGCTCCGGTCGCGTCGCGGTGGTAGTTGACCGCGACATCCGCACCCGCGCGCGCCAATCCGAGGGCGATTCCCGCACCGATCCCTTTGCTCGCACCCGTCACGAGCGCCCGCTTCCCTGTCAGTGGCATAGCGTTCTTCCTTTTTGCTTTTTCCTTGTTGCTACGTCGTCTCGGCCTCTCGCACGCGCCGCGCAGTCATCAGGCTGGTCGGATACAGCGGTAAGCCACGTAGGAGGAGCAGAATAAGCAGAACGGTGACAATCAGGAACGCCGCGCCAATGCTGACGGCGATTTTGTCGCCCCGCCCTGCCGCTGTCGCGATACCGGAATCAATCGCGAGCGGCGCGCGCGCGGTCGCCGCCCCAACGCTGATGAGGAGTTCGCCCTCAGCCGTCGGTATCTGGCCCGGCGCGGGCAGGGTGAAGGCGAGGTTTTGAAACGCGCCGCCGGTATCGGTCATC
>JBBSFO010000514.1:0-4131 GCA_038238655.1 Thermomicrobiales bacterium
CGCATATCTGGCGCTCAATCCGGCGGCAATACGACGGGAGATCGAGGCAGGACAGGAAGCACTCTGGCGATTGGCCGGAGTAAGAAATACTCATGAGGCAACGACTCGGTCACAGTAAGATTTATTCGTGAGGCAACACGACGCGTCGGCAGCGGACACGAGGGAAGCCAAAGACGAGGGGTCGCTGCCTACTTGCCTACTGCCAAAGTTGACAGCGCTTCATGGCTCATCTATGCTGCGCGGGCAGAAACCCGTCCGGAGGGTAGGGGAGTCGTTGTGTACCAGCCAGAAATAACCAGAGAAGTGATCAAGGTTCAGACTGTCCTGTACGAACTGGACAGCGACGCCATCACCAAGTTTTTCAGCTGTATCCAAGCATGCAACTCGGCGGGCACGTTCCACATCGTATTGCATCTCGGCGACGCATCGCGGGAACCGCTGCTCTCATCAGAAGCGATCACTTTCTGGTCCGATGAGTTGCGGCGATCGGGCATCGAATGCCGATATACATTCTTTGGCGCGAACCTCGGTCCGTCCAAGGGGCACAATACGCTCTGGAAAGAATCGCCGGTCGGGACGAAACTGCTCATCATCAACCCCGATACCGTCTTCCCGCCGCACCTGATTACTCGCCTTAGCGCATTCGCGGACAAACGGAGCGATTTTGGCATCGTCGAGGCGCGGCAAATTCCTTTGGAACATCCGAAAGACTTCGACCCAGAAACGTTCCAGACAAGCTGGTCCGTCACCTGTTGCTGCCTCTTTAATGTCAAGGCATTCAAGGCAGTCGGAGGGTTCGACGAAGCGTTCTTCATGTACTGCGACGATGTAGACATCAGTTGGCGCATCCGCGCGCGGGGCTACGAAATCTATTACTGCATAGACACCTTTATTTATCACTCAAAGCGGCTGACAGCGGCCGGTATTGAGGTGCCGCGCTCCGAGGAATACTACGGTCTGATTAACAGCATGCTCCTGCGAACGAAATATGACCGGGAAAAACTCAACGAACCGGTAATCAAGTGGCTCAAGGGATGCACCGATCCGCTGCACAAGAGCGCGCTCCGCGAATACCAGCGGCTTAAGGTAATCGTCAAGCCTGCGACCAAAGAAGAAAGAAAGGCGTCCCTTTTCACCAAAGACGGCAACTTCGCGCGCCACCGATGGTATTATCACAGCATTGATGAAGAGGCGAACACGTGAAGGTACTGGTGACGGGCGGGGCCGGTTTTGTTGGGGGCCACGTCGTTGACTGCCTGCTCGCTCACGGTCATGCCGTCACGGTACTCGACAATCTTTCGCCACAAATCCATTCCACCGCGTCGTTTTCTGCCGTCCAACGCGCCAGCGCGACCTGCATCCAGGCGGATGTGCGCGATAGTGACGCGCTCCGAGGTGCGCTCGCGGATGCGGAGGCCGTCGTGCATCTCGCCGCAGAGACAGGCACCGGTCAATCTATGTACAACATCCGCCACTACAGCGACGTCAACACGATCGGAACGGCAGCACTGCTCGATCTGTTGATGAACGAACCCTCGACGGTACGGCGGTTTGTTCTCGCGTCGTCCCGTGCGGTGTATGGCGAGGGGCAATATCGTTGCCCCCAATGTGGCACCATCCACCCGCCAACGCGCCCGGCAGAGCAACTGGCACGGCACGAATGGGAGATCGTCTGCCCCATCTGTGGCAGTCTCGCCGAACCCGTCCCGACACGGGAAGACGCCCTGCTCCAACCGCAATCCATTTATGCCAGCACCAAACAAACGCAGGAACAACTCGTGACGATTGCCTGCCATGCGCGCGAGATCGAGTCGGTCGTCCTGCGCTATCAGAATGTCTATGGGCCCGGCCAATCCCTGACGAACCCGTATACCGGCATCATCTCCATCTTCTTTTCCTTGATCGCCGAAGGAAAGCCGCTGCTTCTCTTCGAGGATGGGCTACCGAGCAGGGATTTCGTCTTTATTGATGACGTTGCCGCGGCAACCGTCGCCGCCGTTGAGGTGCCCGGCATCGGGAACAGTACGATCAATGTCGGCGCGGGCGTCCGCACATCGGTACGCGATGTCGCGGAAGCGCTCTATACAGTCCTTGAGACGGAGCCACGAGCGGAAGTCTGCGAGAATTACCGGGTGGGCGATATCCGGCACTGCTACGCCGATATCATGCTGCTGCGGGAGCAACTCGACTATACTCCACAGGTAGACTTCGCGGAAGGGATCCGTCGGTTCGTCATCTGGGCCTCCACGCAGCAGGAAGCGGTGGGGCACGCGGCGGAGCGATTCGCGCGCGCGCAAAGTGAACTCATCACAAGGAAGTTATTTCGATGATCGAGTCCAAACCGACCACCACGACGAATGCGGACGCGACTGGGGACCGCCTGAATGGTGCGGCGAAAAACGGGACGCTTCCCGTGCCGGTGGAAGCGGACGAGGAATATACGTATCTGTTCCCGTATCGTGAGCCGAGTTCCTATTCACACGTGGTTGATCTGATCCGCCAGTATGTCCCGTCGGAGGTCATCGTGGACCTGGGGGCGGGGGCGGGAACGATTGGCGAGCCGCTTCAGACTATGGGATTCACCTACATCGGTGTGGAGAAGCATCGGGGGGCGCTGCGTATTCTCGGTCAACGCAACTTCCGCAATCATGCCGTTGACCTCGCCGACACCGAGGCGTTGCGGGGCATCCTCGACACGATACCCGATATGCAGGCGTTCTGTCTGATTGACGTGCTGGAACACCTGCACGAGCCGGCAACGTTGCTCCGCTTTCTTTCCGAGTACGCACTCGCACATCACGCACCCTACCTCTTCATCTCGGTGCCGAACATCGCCCATCGCGATGTCGCACTCAACTTGCTGCGCGGCCAGTGGAATGTGACCGAGTACGGCTTGCTCGACAAGACGCACGTCACCTATTACACGCGGCAGTCGCTTCAGGCTTTACTCCGAGAGAGTGGCTGGGAACTCGCTGCACGAAACGATTTCAAATTGGATGAGTCCGATCAATACGACCCCGAATCGCTGCTGCATACGGACACGCTGCTGGGTGAAATGATGCGCTACGCGAGTAGCCTCTTCAATCCGGACGACGACGTCAACCAGTTCATCTGGATGCTCAAGCCCGTGCGCCGCCCCGTATCGGTGGAGACAATAACAGGCCCGACGCACGAGGCGATCACGACACATCCGCTCGTCTCGATCTTGATCCGCACGCAGGGAATGCGCAATGAATTGCTCACGGAAGCCCTCTTTGCGGTCTTCGCGCAGGACTCGGACGACTACGAAATCGTCGTCTGCTTCCACAACCCCGAAGATATTGATGGCATCCTCTTGCAGGGCGTGAACGACGTTATTTCGACGGCACCTGTCCCATTGCGTCGAAAGATCCGCGTCATCCTCTGTACCGGTACGGGGCGGAGCGCGCCGCTCAACGAACTCTTCGAGGGCGCGCGCGGCGAGTACCTGACGATCCTCGATGACGATGATCTGCTCTTCCCGCGGCACGTCTCGACGATTGCGAAAGGGGTCAAGGAGTACGGCATCGGGCCAATGTTCCAAACCTTTGCGGTGCAGCGAATGCTGGAAGTCCGCAAAGAGAAAGTGCGCTCGCCGGAGTTCGGATTCACATCCAGGAGCGTTTTGGAGCCGATGCGCCAAACGGCGACCTATCCGTATACGGTTCAATCCATCGAGATGCTCTGGGCGAAACCCTTCGACCCGCTCAAGCAGCAATACGCGAATGCGGTGCATGTCTCCTGCTTCATCGTCCCGAAGCGGCTGATCGAGCAGACGCATCTCCGCTTCCGCAACGATTTCGAGTACGGCGAGGACTGGCAGTTCTGGATGGAGGCGAGCCAGATTCTCCGCGTCGTGACGTTACCGGAAATTACGGGTGTCCAGAATGTGCGCACGAACGGTACGAACACCGTCGGCAACAGCGATCTGCAACCGGAATGGATCTCGTCTCACAAGAAACGTTTCGCGGTCCAGGAGGAGCACCCGCTGGTTCTCGACGGGCGCACCGCGCGTTTGATCCACCGGCTGCACCTCGACGAGACGGCCAGGAAGGCCGACGCGGAGCATCGCTTTGCCAACCTGCAAGGGAATCTCTTCGATACGCAGCGGCA
>JBBSFO010000515.1:0-4129 GCA_038238655.1 Thermomicrobiales bacterium
AACAATAGTCAGCCTGCATGTCACCTCAACGAGAGGCGCTTCACCCACGGGGATATGTTCCCTCGCGTTTTCGCGTGCATCATGGTATGGAAGAGATTGCACCGTGCTCCCACTTCATGTAGCGCGTCAGTCCCCGATTGCGCACCAGATGGCGCGCGAGGAGCCAAGCCATCGGGGCGAACGCGGTGTTTGGGACATGGCGGACGAAGTTTTGCAGATGCGTGAACGAGCCAATGCGCGCGCGATGCCGCTCGACGGTGGCAGCATAGGCGGCGCTTGCCGTCGCCCAATCGTCGCATCCCGCCAGGAGGCGGGCGAGCAAACGACCCGCCGCGTCGCCATCCTGAAAGGCAAAGCGGATGCCTTCGCCCGTCAGCGGCAGGCAATGCCCCGCCGCATCACCGAGCAGCCAGAGATTGCCGAGTGTTGCAGGGCGTTGCTGCCACGGGAGGAACCCGCCGGTACGCTCGATGCTTCGTAGGTCATCGGGCATCCCGAGGCGACGCAGAAAGGCACGGAGCAGTTCCGGTATCCCCTTCGGATTGTCGAATGCACCCAAGCCGACGCGCGATTCGTCGCCGCAAGGGAAAATCCAGCCATACCCCCAGCGGACGATCTCGCGGTTCACATAAAAGTGCATCGCGTCGGTGCGATGCGGCACGGTCACTTCCATGCCAATCGTCAAGCGGCCACGATCAACGAAGCCGGGTTGCATTGCGGAGGCGAGGGCGGCTCGCCATCCCGTCGCGTCAAGAAAACAGCGCGCCCGAATCGCACCTTTGTCCGTTGTTACCGTGTTGCCATCAAATTTCGAGATCCGTGCCTGGAGAAATGGGACATCGGGCGCTTGCTCGCGGAGTGCGGTACAAACGGCGTGATGATCGAAAATCGTCCACGGCTCCGGGCAGCGATAGCGCACCGTGTTCAGTTTCGTATGAATCACGCCCCACGTGGTCTCCTGCAGAGAACTCGACAGGCCGCCAACATCGGCAAGGGTCCGCGTCGGCACCGCGCATGCGGAATGCCGCACCGCGCCAATAGCGTGTTCGTCGAGCAGAAGAACCTGTTTCCCGTAGCGGTTCAAATGACGCGCCGCCGTCAGGCCCGCGTAAGAAGCACCCGCAATAATGACATCGTAATCCGCAGCCGTCGTCGCCATGCGCGTACGATACCAGAGCGGTGGGCGTGGTTGAAGTGGCACACGTGGGGTGGTATGCTGAAATCAACGATATGCAACCATCCGCATGTGCGGATAATGTGACGAAAGTAGGTTCCGTGGTCACTGGTACGGTTACACCGGCCGTCGAGTTCGAAACCGTCGTCGGCCTCGAAATCCACGCGCAACTAATCACGAACAGCAAAATGTTCTGCGGGTGCAGCGCGGCGGCCTTTGCGGGCGCGCCGAATGCCAATGTCTGCCCGATCTGTATGGGCATGCCGGGCGTGCTACCCGTCATCAACCGTGAGGCCGTGCGGCAAGCGGTGCGTGTCGCGCTCGCCCTGCACGGCGAGATACAGGCGGAAAGCACATTCGACCGAAAGAACTACACCTATCCCGATCTGCCGAAGGGCTACCAGATATCGCAATACGATCTGCCCCTCAGTCGGGGAGGTTTTGTCGTCGTGATGACTGAACAGGGCGAACGCACTGTCGGCATCACGCGCGTCCATATGGAGGAAGACACGGGCCGGTCGCTGCATCGCACACATGCCGACGGCACAGGCTATTCGCTCGTTGATCTCAACCGCGCAGGCGTGCCGCTCCTGGAAATCGTCAGCGAGCCGGACATGCGGTCGGCCGAGGAAGCGCGCCAGTATCTGGAAACCCTGCGCGACATTCTGCGCTATATCGGCGCATCCACGGGCAACATGGAGGAAGGCGCGCTGCGCTGCGATGCGAACATCTCCCTCCGACTGCACGGCACGGAAGCATTTGGCGCGAAGGTAGAAATTAAAAACGTCAACTCCTTTCGCGGCGTGTATCGCGCCATTCAGTACGAAGTGCAGCGGCAAGCGACGGTGCTGCGCGCGGGCGGCACGCTGCCGCAAGAGACACGTGGCTGGTCGGAAGAACGCGGCGTGACGCTGCCACAGCGCACCAAGGAGTTTGCGGACGATTATCGCTACTTCCCCGAGCCGGACCTGCCGACGCTTGTGCTGACGGACGCATTCATCGCGGAAGCACGCGCATCGCTGCCCGAATTACCCGATGTACGCCGCCATCGCTACGCGGCAGACTTCGGCATCAACGCGAGCGACTCCCGGACGCTCAGTGCATCGCGCGAAATCGGCGATTACTTCGAGGCGATCATCGGCGGCGCCGATAATCCACGGCGGATCGCGCTGGCGGCGGCGCTTGTCACCAATGACTGGCTGACGCTCCGCAATGAGCGCGGCCTCGCTCTTGCGGATGCACCGTCATCCGCCGCTGTCGGCGGATTGATCGGCTTGATCGAACGCGGCACGATCTCGCGAAACACCGCGAAAGAGGTCTTTGTGGCGATGGTCGAAACGAGACAGAGCGCCGAAGCGATCGTCGAGGAGCGCGGACTTGCGCAACAGAACGATCAGACGGCGATTCTGGCGATGATTGAGCGGGCGATCGCCGATAACCCGAAGATGGTCGCCGATTATCGGAAGAATCCGAACGCAATCAACGCGCTCGTCGGACAGGTGATGAAAATGAGCCGTGGCACGGCGAACAATCAGGTAGTACGCGAGTTAATGATACAACGGCTTGCGAAACCTGAATAACACTGCGATAGACCGGAAGAGATAGGACCTTCCGGTTTATTTTTTGGGTCATTCCCCGGCGTGCGAAGAAACGCCGGGCCTCGGTAGGTTTGGAGCGTGGCTACCGAGGGATGTCGTGACACGCATCATCGGGAGGGATCAGCTCACATGGTTGGTACACAGCTCGCACCTACCGCTATTGCGACCAATGGCGCGGTGCAATCGTCCATCGGCGAACCAGGACGCAGCCTCTACGATATCGCCGTCGAGCAGTTCCACCTCGCCGCCGATATCCTCAACCTCGATCACGGTTGGCGCGCGATCCTCACGCATTGCAAGCGAGAACTCGTGGTCAACTTCCCCGTCAAGATGGACGACGGCTCCATCAATGTGTACACGGGCTACCGCGTTCAGCACAACATCGGTCGCGGCCCGGCAAAGGGCGGGCTGCGGTATCACCAGAACGTCGAAATCGCCGAGGTTCGGGCGCTTGCGATGTGGATGACGTGGAAATGTGCGGTCGTCAACATTCCGTTTGGCGGCGCTAAGGGCGGGATCACCGTTGACCCCAAGCAATTGAGCCTGGCCGAGTTGGAGCGCATGACGCGCCGCTTCGCCGCCGAAATCAGCGTGTTGATCGGTCCCGACCGCGACATCCCCGCTCCTGACGTGAATACCACCCCGCAGATTATGGCCTGGATTCTCGACACCTATTCGATGAACGCCGGACATTCGGTGCCGGGAGTGGTGACGGGCAAGCCCGTCAATGTCGGCGGTTCGGTCGGCCGCAACGATGCGACCGGGCGTGGCGTCGTCTTCGCGATTCAGGAGGCATGCCGTCGTACCGGGACGGCGCTGGAAGGCGCACGCGTCGTCGTGCAGGGCTTCGGCAATGTCGGCGCGGTCGCCGCTCGGCTCGCCGCCGCCGCAGGTGCGACGGTTGTTGGCGTATCCGATGTCACTGGCGGTATCTACAACCCCAGGGGCCTCGACATAGCCGCCGTCTCCCAGTACTCGAACGAAAATGGCAACATGAAGGGCTTCGCGCATGCGGACGCGGTGACGAACGCGGAGTTGCTGACGCTGCCCTGCGACATCCTCATCCCGGCGGCGTTGGAGAAGCAGATCACCGAGCAGAACGCCGACAAGATCACCGCCCGGCTGATCGCCGAGGCGGCCAATGGCCCTACCACTCCCGAAGCCGACGCGATTTTTTACGACAAAGGCGTCGTCGTTCTGCCGGACATCTTCGCGAATGCGGGCGGCGTCACGGTTTCCTACTTCGAGTGGGTGCAGGCGCTTCAAGCCTTCGCCTGGACAGAGGATGAAGTCAACAGTCGGCTGCAGACCATCATGGTCCGTGCGTTCAACGATGTCTATGAACTCGCACAGGAGC
>JBBSFO010000516.1:0-4122 GCA_038238655.1 Thermomicrobiales bacterium
CATCCCAACCCTCCGGTATCTCGTCACCCCAGATCGCCTCCGCCAGGTCATCGCGGCTGACCGGCTGCTTCCGGTTGAGCGCGAGATAGGCCCATGCGCGCCGCCCCTGCCGTGCCGGGAGGTCCGCCTCATAGACAACAGCCGCACCATGCTCGATGGCGAGTTGCCCACAGAGATAGATGCGTACGGGAGATTGGTCGCTCATCCGTCCCCTGATTCCGACAGCGATTGGATCACCGCATGGCCTGCAAGGATGCTGCAAGGTTATCGCAAGCCACGGCATGTATTCTACTCGTGCGACCATCGGAAAGTGTTGATGCGTTCAGGAGGGCGAAGATGACGAAAGTCGTGCGCTGCACATGTGGGGTCGAAATCCGCAACAGTGATGAGACACAACTGGTTCGCGATGTCCAGAAGCACGCGCGCGAAGCGCATGATCTCGCCCTCAATGACGAACAGGTGCGCGCGATGATGGTGATTGACCAGGAAGGGGGCGAGTAGACGGCTCACCGCGACGCATTCAATCGGTTGGGAATACGCGAAGGAGATTACGGAATGTCAGTCTACATGGTGGATCGCGACTTGCCGGGGATCACAATGGAGCAATTGGCAGCGGCGCAACACGCGGCCATCGCGACAACAGAGCAGTTCAACGCAGAGGGCAAGGATGTGCGTTACTTGCGCAGTGTCTATGTGCCGAGTGAGCACGCCTCGTCAGAGGAGGGACTACACATTCCGCTCATACTTTTGACGGTTTTTTGGCGGTTCTTGGCGTTGCTGATCGGCTGCCGCTGTCCCACTATCCTTGCCCTGTAAGGAAGGAGATTCGGCAGGATGGTCAAGCGAGGCGTCAAATTTCCGTCACCGATATGAACGATATATGTACTCCGTCAGATGACGCGGTATGTTATGGATACCAAAAGGGATCACGCATTGCGCGTCGAAACCGTGTCTCCACCGTGCCGCGTGGCGGTTACCGCTCACCCACCGGTTCTACCGCAGTCTGGAAGTGGAGGGCGGTGATCGTGAGTCCATGGTTCAGGTAGAAGCGGTGCGCGGCGTGGCGCTGCATGCCGGAATCGAGGTGGAGCTGCTCACATCCCAGGCGCTGTGCCTCGGCGATCAACCACGACAAGAGTGCATCGGCATATCCCCGACCGCGTCCCTCGGGCAGCGTCACGAGATCGTCGATGTAGAGACAGTCGCCCCAGAGCAGCGAGTGCAACCGGCGAAACCCGGCCACCGCGACCGCCTCATCGCTCCCCGCCGCGAACCGTGCCACGAGCCGATACCCCTCCGGGCGCTGCTGTTCATTCACCCAGGTGACGAAGGTCTCGACCGTTGCAAGCGGGGCACGTCCCTGCCGCAATGCGGCCATGGCGCGATAGGTCAGCGCCGTCTCCTGCGCATCCACCTCGCGCACAGTCGCGGCAGCACGGTCCGTCGGGGGAGCATCGAATCGTTCAGGTTGCATCGCGGTCACCACACACTCCTGTTCGCGTCACTCGGACCGGAAGGCAGTGTATCACTCCTCGTCACCGGTGGGGGTATACATACCGCGCATCGTTCCGATGGGTTTTGCGGTGGATGATCGTCGCCTGATTGCCATCCCCACAGAGGGAATCGATGATTCAAGCCGCGAAAAGCCCGAGCAGTGCCGTCACCGATGTGAGCGGAATGTACCCCCTATCCTCTGACGGAGTTTGCCGAGTGAGGCGCACTGCATGTGCCTCTTCGAAGCGCCGGACAGCGAGACCGTCCGGGCCGTCAACGAAACGGCGCAGATTCCCTTCACCCGCGTCACCGAGGCGATGGACCTGACGCCGTAATTTTCACAGGCACCGCGTATCAAGACCTCCCGTGCTGCGTGCATCACGCGTTCGTGAAGCCAAGCCGGAGGGTATGACGTGGGCGTGCTAGACTGAATGTGCCGCGTCCACACGGGTGGTTACGCAGTACGCAGCGGCACCGGCACAATGGTCCCCCTGCGAGGAGAAGACCGGTATGACCGATGAAGCAGTGCGCCCACTCGATGGGATGGCCTTCGCGACGCGCGCCGTCCACGCGGGCGAGCGCCCGCCACATCCCGATTACACCCCCGTCGTCACCCCGATCTATCCCGGCTCGTCGTTCGCGTACGATGACATGCAGGTCGTGGAGGAGATCTTCGCGGCGACGCGCGAGGGATACGCCTACACTCGCTACGGCAACCCAACGAACACCGCGATGGAGGCGGCAATCGCCGCGCTCGAAGGGACGGAGGCGGCGATTGGCTTCGGTTCCGGCATGGCCGCGCTGCACGGCGCATTCATGGGCGCCAGCCTGAGTGCGGGCGACACCGTGATCGCCTCCCGCGAGTGCTACGGTGCGACGACGACGCTGCTGCAAGGGTATTTCGCGCGCCTCGGCGTCCGCACGACCTTCGTGGATATCCTCGATCTCGCCGCCGTCGCGGAGGCCGTGCAGCGCGAGCGACCGCGCTTCGTCACGTTCGAGACGGTCTCCAATCCGCTTCTGCACGTCGCGGACGGCCCGGCAATCGTTGAGATCGCGCATCGCGCAGGCGCGCTCGTCATCGTGGACAACACCTTTACGACGCCCGTGCTGATGCGGCCCGCGCAATGGGGCGTGGACATGGTCGTCCATTCGTCCACCAAATACCTTGGCGGGCACGGCGATGTGACGGCGGGCGTCGTCGCGACGACGGCGGCGCTCCGGCACCAGATGTACGAGGTCAATAAAGCAATCGGCGGCATCCTCGGCCCGTTCGAGGCGTGGCTTGTCCTGCGGGGCATCAAGACGCTGTCGCTGCGCGTCGAGCGGCAATGCACGAGCGCCGCGAAAGTCGCGGCATGGCTCGGCACGCACCCCGCCATCGCACACGTCAACTACCCCGGCCTCGCCAACCATCCGCAGCACGCGCTGATGGAACGGCTCTCGCTCTCCAGGCACTACGGCGGCATGATCTCGTTCGATATTTCGGGCGCGGACAAAGCCGCCGCCTTCCGCTTCATGGAGTCGTTGCGCCTCTGCATTCCCGCGACGACGCTCGGCGATGTTTATTCGCTCGTCCTTTACCCGCCGATGTCCTCGCATCGGGGCTTGACGCCGGAGCAGCGTGCGGCGGTCGGTATCGGCGACGGGCTGATTCGCCTTTCCGTCGGCATCGAAGCGGTGGACGACATCATCGCCGATCTCGATCAGGCGCTGGAGAAAGTCGGCAGTAGACATCAGGAAATGGGCAGTCGCCGGTAAGCGATGTACTCCCTGTAGTGAACATGAACAAATTTATCGGGTCATTGTCCGGTGGAGGATTTTTTAATCCTCATAGAGGAATGACCGTCGGTGGCGCCCCCAGCGAGCCCAGGACGAGTGGGTTCGCTGCGTACCTGCCTGAGCACCATCTATTTGCGGCATGACCCACGAGCAATCAGGGTGTGACATTTACACGTCCAGAAAAATGGCAGTTTTCAATCGTTGACATTGAGGGCGGACAAGCGAGAGTCGTTAGAGCAGGATCAGCGGCTTGGCAAGGGCGAGTGACAATTGATTGGTTGCTTCAGTGATGATGTGGGATAGACGATGATTCGGGCAGAAGGATATGCTCAATTTATGAAACGAGGCGAGGATTGCTCCCCGCCTCGTTGCTTGTTGCTCATTGCTGCGTTACGCCGCGACCGGCTCCAGGACTTCGATGGGTTCCGGTTGGGTGGTGTGGAAGACGAACGCGCCGTCCGCCACATCTACCGTGATCGTGCTGCCTTCGGCGATCTCGCCGCGGATGACCGCCGAGGCGACCTCGTCCAGGATCGCGCTCTGGATTGCCCGCTTCAGAGGCCGTGCGCCGTAGACCGGGTCGTAGCCGATGCGGACGATCTCCGCTTCCGCTTCCGGCGTGAGCGTCAGGGTATACCCTTTGGTGCGCAGCCGCTTCGTCAACTGATCGAGCAGAATGTGCACGATGTCGCCGAGGTTCGCGTCGGTCAGCGATTGGAAAACGACGATCTCGTCGAGCCGGTTGATGAACTCGGGCCGGAAGACGTTCTTTAGTGCGTCGAGGTATTCCCGGTGTTGCACCATCTGCACTTCCGCTTTCGTCGCCTGGAAGCCGATCCCGCCCCG
>JBBSFO010000517.1:0-4121 GCA_038238655.1 Thermomicrobiales bacterium
GCACGCGTGTGATCTCGATAAGCGCCGAAAGGACGAACAGCCCAAACAGCGCACCGGCACCGAGTCCCGCCGCGACGAAGCGGCGCACGATCGTGCTGATACTGCTCTTCTCCGTGTCCGCCAGCGCCTCAAGGGCGGTGCGCTGGGCGTGGGTGACGGTAATCGTTAGGGGGACGACCGTACGCCCGCGTGGCTTGGGACCGGGGCGGCCCTTCGGTCGGGTGGGTTGATCGTAGGGGATGGTCATGCGATTACTCCTCGCGGCTCGCATACACCCATGGTGCATGACGGTCTGCGACCCAGGAGAGTCTCGCATTGTCGGCGCCTTGCGGCGCGGATCACAACGTAAGATTGTCGAGCGGGGGTCAAGAACTTGACATGATCATAATACCACGATACTATCTCTTAAGTGTTTTTTCGTAGACGAAATGTTTATATTCGACGGAATGTATAGATTTCTGTAGATTGCCATCTAAAATCATGAGAACCCGTTCGTAATGTGTTACGCTCGTCTCTGCAACGCTGATGACGACTAAGCGTCCCACGGTCAGGCGGTATTTCGCCCATCTCCGCTCGGGTCGTCTCATCCAGCATTGCGGGAAGAGGGCCCGATGACGGCCCCACGAATCGTGCTCCTGAGCAACGCCGCCTCACTCTCCGCGATGCACGCCCTACTCACCCACGAAGGCTATCGTATCCTCCGCTGTCGCCCGCAAGATGTGACCGATGCGCATGCGGTGGTGAAGCGTGCGCAGGCCGACCTCGTGATCCTCGACCTCTGGGTGGCGAAGCGCGGGACGGCTGGGCGTTCCTCGCACGCATGGGTGCCGACCGCGAGACGATGCACATCCCGGCGATCATCGCCTCCGGGCAGTCGAACATGCCGTCGGGTGCGGCCACGTTGCTGCAGGCGATGCGCTGCCATGTCCTCGCCAAGCCGTTCGACGACCAGGAGCTGCTGCGCGCGGTCGCGGCGGCGCTTGGCCCCGCATCAGTGCGCGCGAATTGGGGTGCCCCAGTGCATATCCCTTCACATACCGATCCATCCGTGTCGGAGATGCCTGGCGGCTCCCTTGCTGCGGTGGCGGACGAGGCCGTATGAGATTATTCCTCCCCCCTCCCTTTTTTCGTGCGGTGATGGTGGAGCCACCGCACCCCCTCCCCTTTCTTCGCTCATCAGATGCGGCGGTCACAGAGATGTGACTCCGGGTCCGGTGGGTCTTCTCACCGTATCGAAGAGGCGCACAATGTCTAACGCGCGGCGCACCTCATCATCAGTGGCACGTATCGTGCGCTCGATTAAAATCTGAACGTGTTCATGTCTGCGATCTGCCGCAGGTTGCGCTGATGGAGGTGTGCGTTGCGTGGGAGCGGAACCTCGGTTGCTCTCCGGCGCACCCTCGGTATCCGGCGCGGCAGAAAGGGGGCGGTGTGATGGCCCCGCTTATCGTTCTTCTCGGCAATGACTCCTCCGCTCTCGCCGCGCTGCACGAACTCTCCCGCGATGCGGGCTATCGCTCCCTCCGTTGCCGCCCGCAGGGGGTAACGGACGCGCATGGAGTAGTGAAGCGTGCGCAGGCCGATCTGGTGATCCTCGACCTGTGGACGGCGACGCGCGAGGACGGTTGGGCGTTTCTCAGACGCGTATGGGCGGATATCGACACCACGGATATCCCGGCGATTGTCGTCACCGACGAGACGGAACCCCTACCAATCGAGGTAGAATTGCTGCGGACAATGCGTTGTCGGGTGCTACGCAAGCCAGTAGATGCCCGCGTGCTGCAGAGCGAGATTGAGGCGGCGCTCGAGCGGACGCCTGTGTTGATGGCGCGCGACAATGCTCCACGCAGCGCGCCACCCGGGGCGGCGATGACCAGCTATCCCCACACTACCACAACGAGCGGAGAGATATGACGGCAACCGACGAGCGGATCGCAGACATCGCCCTCCTCGAACGGATCGTGCAGCGCGACGTGGAAGGTATCGCGCTTCTCTATGACCGCTACAGCGGCGCGGCGTTCACCCTCGCCTATCGCCTAGTGTGTGACCGTCAGATGGCCGAGGACATCGTGCATTGGGTGTTCCTCGATGCCTGGCGACGCGCGGGCTCGTACGACGCGCAGTGCGGCACGGTACGTGTCTGGCTGCTGACCAGCGTCCATCATCAGACTATCACCGCCCTGCGGACACAGCGGTCGCGGGTCAGCGTGGCAGCAGACTTTGACGCGAGCGCGATACGAGCAGCGGTCGAAGGGGCTACGGCGACGCGGGCTGACCCCGCGCGCGATCGCGATACGCATCACGCTCCCCCTCGTGACCGTGCAAGGACAAATGCGCCTGACATCGGAGAAGGTGCGCGACACCCTCGGGCCTTGGGACGCGATCAGCAAGCAACTGGGGAGTAGCAACAGCGCACATTGACTGTTTCTCCGGCTTCTTTTCGTTGCCTGAATGCCTACAGAGGAGATCAGTGCGTCGAGCCGCGAAATGCCCGAACATTCCTTTTATGGCCCCGATCCTCTGCCGAAGTTTGCTTGACCGTATGAGCGACCGGATTTCTTGACCATCGCATTCCCTGATACGTATACTCTGCGGACACCGACGCGCGGGCATCGGCGCGTCATCCGTCACATCCCAAAGGAACGATTGCATGCAGCAAACACCGGGAAGCGTCCTGCTCAGCGCGTGCCGGACGCCGTTCGGGAAGCTCGGCGGCGCTCTCGTCAGTTTCAGTGCGGTGGACCTCGGCGCGATCGTCATTCGGGAAGCGATTAATCGTGCCCACATCTCCGGTGCGGACGTGCAACATGTCATCATGGGCATGGTGGTCCAAGCGGGCGCGGGTCAGATTCCGTCGCGGCAAGCAACCTTCAAATCCGGGCTGAGTCGAGAGGTGACGAGCGATACGATCAACCGCGTCTGCGCGAGCGGAATGCGCGCGATCACGATCGCGGATGCACTGATCCGCGCCGGAGAGTACGACGTGATCGTCGCGGGCGGTATGGAGAGCATGTCCAACGCCCCGTATTTGCTGCCGAACGCGCGATTCGGCTACCGGATGGGAAATGGCGTGCTGCTCGATGCGATGCAATACGATGGCTTGCGTTGCGGCGTCGGCGATGTCGTCATGGGGCAGTACGGCGACGAGGTCGCGGCGGAGGAAAAGATTTCGCGTAAAGAGCAGGATGCCTTCGCGCTCCGGTCGCATCGGCGTGCCGTTGCCGCAACAGACAAAGGGCTGTTCGCGGACGAGATCGTGCCCGTCGAGATCACGGACCGCCGGGGTATGGTTACGCGCGTCTCGCGTGATGAAGCGCCCCGACCCGACACGTCCGCCGCCGCACTGGCAACGTTGCCACCGATATTCCACTCTTCGGGGACGGTGACGGCTGGGAATGCGCCGGGTGTCAATGACGGGGCGGCGGCGGTCGTCGTCGCGTCGGCTGCCTGGGCTGCGGCACATGGACTCACGCCGCTCGCGCGCATCGTGACGAGTGCGACGGCTGCGTGGGACGTGCCGTACCTCGCCTATAGTCCGGCGATGGCGGCGGCAAAGGCGCTGGAACGGGCCGACCTCTCGATTGACGATATTGACGTGGTGGAGATCAATGAAGCGTTCGCGAGCGTGCCGCTGATCAGCGGCAGGCGTTTGGGCGTGGACTCGGAGCGGCTGAATATCAATGGCGGCGCGATTGCGCTCGGGCATCCAATCGGTGCGTCCGGGGCGCGGTTGGTCGGCACGCTCGCTTTGCAGTTGCGGCGGTCAGGCGGCGGGTTGGGGTTGGCGGCGATCTGTTCCGGCGGCGCGCAGGGCGACGCAATCATCCTCGAGGTGCGGCAATGAGCGAGCGGGCGATGCACGGAGCGATCTACCCATACCGAGACACATGGCCGACGATTGCCGCAAGCGCGTATATTGCGCCCGGTGCGGTAATCATCGGCGATGTGACGATTGGCGAGGAATGCGTGATCCTTTCCGGCGCCGTGCTGCGTGGGGATAACACCTCGGTGATCATCGAGCGGGGCGCAAATGTGCAGGAGAATGCGACGGTGCATGTTGACCCCGGTGCGCCTGCGCGGATCGGCGAATACTGCGTGATCGGTCATAATGCGATTGTTCA
>JBBSFO010000518.1:0-4098 GCA_038238655.1 Thermomicrobiales bacterium
AAGCCGATCCCACGATCTGCAATGTCTGTCCCCGCAAAGAGAAATGTACAACGAGCGACCATGGTCGCTCGTTGCAGCGATCATTTGCTGAGGGATCGCTCGACCGCGTCCGGGAATACCGGGAGACCGAGCCGTATCGGAAGGCACTCCGCAAACGGAGCGTCTGGGTGGAACCGTTATTCGGGGAGGCGAAAGACTGGCACGGGTTGCGACGGTTCCGGCTACGAGGATTGGAGAAGGTGAATGCGGAGGCGTTGCTGACGGCGAGCGGACAGAATGTGAAGCGATTGCTCAGTGCGCGAGGCTGGGGACGACGACCGTATCCGGGAGGAGCGCTCGGCGTGGCGATCAGCAGCCGCGGTGCCACAGATTGGCTGGCGATCTGAGGGCGCAACCCCGAGCGCGGTATCGCGTCACCGTCAGCATAGACACGCGTTGCTGACATTTACCGCTGCACTACATTCGGTGTATGGGGTTTTTCAACGGCCTGCATACCGCAAACACCGCACAGCGAGTGAGGTGCACACCCGCGCGAACATCGCCGCCGTCCTTACCTTCCAGAGTCAGTCCTCGTCTGGCAGCGTGCCTCGGCGCAAATGGTCGTATACTCGCTTTGTTCGAGACGTTGCCGGTCATCGTGCGGGAAGTAAATGCGAGAATGAGAGAGATCGCTGTTCACCATCTGCTCGCCCAGCTCGATGTCCTCGATGAGGCGATCCTGACGATTTCCTCCGAGCTCGATCTCGACGCCGCCCTCCAGCGCATCGTCGACCTCGCGCGCACCCTGCTCGGCGCGCGGTACTGCGCCCTCGGCATCGTCGGCCCGGACGGATATCTCTCCGACTTCATCACCGCCGGCATGTCCGCGACCGAGCGGGAGGCGATCGGCGACCTGCCGCGCGGCCACGGCATCCTCGGCGTCCTGATCCGCGAGCAGCGGCCCCTGCGGATGCGCGACATGCGCAGCGACCCCCGGTCGGTCGGCTTCCCGCCGCATCACCCGCCGATGACGAGCTTCCTCGGCGTGCCGATCCGCATCGGCGACGACGCCATCGGCAATCTCTATCTGACCGAGAAGGAGGGCGCGGACGCGTTCACCGATGCGGACCAGCAGATGGCCGAACGCCTCGCGCGGCACGCGGCGATCGCGGTGACGAACGCGCGGCGGTTCTCCGAGAGCGAGGCGCAGCGCCGCCAACTGCAGACGATCATCGACTACATGCCGGACGCGGTAACGATCCGCGAGGCGCCGGGCGGGCGCGTGCTGATGGCGAACGGCCTCGCCCGCAACCTGTTCGGCCACGCGACGCTGCCCAAGGGCGGCTTCGCCGAGCCGGCTTCCGGCTTCCGCCCGGAAGGCCCGACCGGCGAGCCGCTCGCGGTGCGGGACACGCCGACGGCGCACGCCCTGCTCAAGGGCGAGGGGAGCATTGACGAGGAGATCATCATCCACGACCGGGAAGGCAGGCCGACGCATGTCGCGGTGAGCGCGATCCCCGTGCGGGACCCTAACGGCGCACTCACCACCGTCGTCAGCCTCTTCCGCGACGTGACCAAGGCGCGCGAAGCGGAGCAGTTGAAGGATGACTTCCTCTCGCTCATCTCCCACGAGCTGCGTACCCCGCTCACGATCATCCAGGGTGCGGCGCACATGCTCCTCAGCCAAGGGGACGAGCTGTCGCGGGAGTCGCGCGACGCATTGCGGACGGATCTCATCAATGAGAGCGAGCGATTGTCGCGAATGCTCACGAACATGCTCGCCCTCTCCGCGTACCAGGCGGGGCACCTCCACGTCGAGCGCGACCCCTTGCTCATCCAGCCGCTCCTCAGGCAGGTGACACGGGAGGTGCAGGCGCGCTACCCGACCCATGCGGTGGTGGTGGACGTACCGGGACATCTCCCGGCTGCCGAAGGGGACGAGGATCTGATCGCGCAGGCGGTGCGCAACCTCGCGGAGAACGCGGCGAAATACTCCCCGAATGGCGGCACGATCAGGCTCGGCGCGGAGGCGGCGAACGGGATGGTGACCGTCTCGGTGCGCGATGAGGGGCCGGGGATCTCGGACGAGGAACAATCGCGCATCTTCCGGCGCTTCCACCGTGCGAGTACGGGGACGCAGGGGATGGGGCTCGGCCTCTATCTCTGCCAGCGACTCGTCGAGGCGCACGGCGGTCGGCTCTGGGTGGAAAGCACGCCGGGCGCGGGCGCCACCTTCCGGTTCACGCTCCCGATTGTCACAGAGGAGATGGAGGAATGATCAAGAAACCGACGGTCCTCGTCGTGGACGACGAACCGCCGATCGTCCGGCTCGTCCAGATGAAGCTGGAAGCGGATGGGATGCGCGTTCTGACTGCGCACAATGGGCCGGACGCGCTCGCCATCCTGGCGGACGAGTCGGTGGATCTCGTCGTCCTCGATGTGACGATGCCGGGGATGGACGGCTTCGAGGTCCTGCGGCGCATCCGGCAGTCCGCGAACGTGCCGGTGATTATGCTGACGGCGCGCACGCTCGACGTGGAGAAACTGCGCGGCCTGACGAGCGGCGCGGACGACTACCTCACGAAACCCTTCAACCCGGACGAGTTGGCGGCGCGGATCACGGCAGTCCTCCGGCGGACGAGCGGGCAGAGACTGGGCACGGCGGGTCAGTTGCGGTACGGCGATGTCGTGATTGACCTCGAACAACGGCGGGTGCTCCGGGGCGATGACGAGATCCACTTCTCCCGCACCGAGTGGGAGCTACTGACCGAACTGGCGAGTAATCCGGGCAAGGTGCTCCTGCACCGCGAACTCCTGACCCGCATCTGGGGCAGCGAGTTCCACGACGAGTCGCAGTATCTGCGCACCTGGGTGAGCCGCCTGCGCAACAAACTCGGCGACGCGGTGCGGATCACCACCTTCCCCGGCCTCGGCTACCGACTCGAACCGCCGACCGAGACATGATGAAGGGGACGGTCGCCCGTCCCCTGTGCCCGCGTGGTGTCTCTGAGCCTCGTCTTACGCGGGCGTGGCACCATGACGGGCAGTGGCGTGGACCGTCGCGCCGTGTCGCCGGTTGGCGAGCAGGGCGTTGATCGCGTACAGCGCCCCCGCCAGGAGCACACTCGCCGCGATGATCGCGACGTAGGTGCCATACGGGTACATCGCCCACCCGGTCACCAGCACCACCAGGAAGATCGTCGCCATGATCAGCCACTGCCCGGCGGTCGCCTCGATCGGCTTTGGTGCCTCGATGGTCTTACCGAACAACCGCCGCACGTCAACCGCATAATAGAGCGCGGCCTGTGGTACGAGAGCGACCAGCCAGATAATCGCCAGCCACATGAAGGCCATCGGCGGGTTCGTGCTCGACGTGCCTTCCGAGAGGTAAAGGAAGTTCATGAAGACCGCCAGCCCCGCGATGCCCATCAGGAAGAATCGCGACGCCGGGAACTTGACGACGAGGAAGAAGAGCACACCGATCGGCATCAGGATCTCGCCGAGGACGACCAGGTACGAGAAGAACTTGGTGTGCTGGATGAAGGACTTGTTCAGGTGGCCCACCACCGGCAGAACCTCGGGATTGGGGTTGGTGGGGCTTTTGAGCGCCTTGGCATCCGCGCCCTTGATGAAGCCCGTGATCGCCGTGCCCGCCTTGTCGCCGATCCAGACGGCCTCATTCGCCTTCGCGCGGCCGGCGGTGAAGTAGTCGTAGCCGGCGGTGCAGGCGGCAAAGATGACGAGAAACCCGATGAAAGCGCTGAGCGCCGCAGTCGAACTGACGTACCGCTTCAACGATTGCATGGGGAACCTCCTGAGAACGCGTATCCGGCTCAATCTCAACCATCAGGGTCAGCATAGCGGCATGGGCGTCACGGAGATGTGACAACGGACGCGGGCATGTGACAAAAGCGTGTCATCTTCCCCAGTACCTATGTGACGACGAGCGCCGTCACCATGCCGAACATGCCCATCTCACTCTCCGCGTGCGAGAGGATGTGGCAGTGGAAGGCCCATGCGCCCACTTCGGTACACTCAACGATCGCGTCAATCCGCTGGCCGGGCGCGACGTTCACGGTGTCGCACCGGTACGGCGGGTTCACGTAGCCGTCCTGCGCG
>JBBSFO010000519.1:0-4095 GCA_038238655.1 Thermomicrobiales bacterium
GCTCGTCACGACAGTCGTCGCGGCGGGCTGCGGGGTGTTGGTGCCGGCGATCCGCACGATCTGGAAATTGCTGCTGAAGAGCAACGCGGAGAAGAAGGTGCCGTCGGGAGCGACGGTCAGCCCGTCGCTCGGACCGGGCGAGGCATAGGTGGTCACGGTCGGCGTCGCACTCGCCGGATTGGCGATGCGCAGCAGGTTCGACGTGTTGCCAATGTTGACGAAGAGGTCGCCGCTCAGCGGGTCAGTCACGAGACCGGTCGTACCGTTCAGCCCCGATGCGACCGTCCGTTTGATCGCGCCGGTGGCGGGGTCGAGTTCGACGATATCGTTGGCGTTGCCCCGCGCCAGGTACAACTTGCCATCCTTGCCGAAGACCAACCCCCTCCGTTCGCCGGGAATCGCGGTCGTATTGACCTGCGTGCCGACATCGGCGATGCCGCCCTGCGGCCCGAACTTGTAGAGGATGCCGGTTTGTGCATCCATGACGAAGAGATTGCCGGCGGCGTCGAACGTGATGCCGAGTGGGCTGACACAGCCAATCGCTTTGAAGCCGGTAACGAAGTCCTTGAAGGCATAGCCGGATGCTGCGGTTGGCGTGCCAGTGCTGCACGAGGAAGGATTCCCGTTCGTGAAGGCGACCGACGCCGAACCGGGTACGGGCAGGTTGCCGTCCGTCACATCCACCGCCGTGTAGACCACCGTCTCCGTCGTCGTGTCCCGCGCCGCGAAGGTGACCTGGCCGCTGCTATTCGTCGTCGCCGGGGTCGGGCCGGTGACGACTGAGTGGCCGCTCCCCTGCGAGAGGGTGACGGTCTTGCCGCTCACTCCCTGTCCGTTAGCGCCCTGCAGCGTCACCGTGATCGTCGAGGAGGTGACCCCATCCGCTGCCACCGTCACTGGCGAGGCGGCGATCCCCGCCCCGGTGGCCGACGGCGAGACGAAGTGCACCGTCGCCGTCTGCTGGATCGCCACGCCGTCGGTCGTGTCCGTCGCCGTGAAGGTCACATCCTCGATCGTGCTGTCCTTCGCGGTGAAGAGCACGGTGGCATTATCAACGCTCGACGGCCCGCTCGCCGCCGAGAGCGTCGCATGGCTGCCCGCGCTCATCGCCAGACTGACGTTCTTGCCGCTGAGGAAGTGGCCGTTGGCGTCCACCAGTGTCACCCGGATCGTCGCCGTGCTCGTGCCGTCGGCTGCCACGTCAACATTCGGGGCGGCTGACACACCGGATCCCGCGCCAGTCGCTGGCCCGACGGTCAGACCACCGAGGGCGATGTCGAGGAGATCGAGGCGTGGGGAGCCGAGACCGACATGGGCGAAGTCGCTGCCCATACTGGCAGGCGTGTGGAAGGCGGTCGTGTTGGCGCGGGGGTAGAGCAGCGGGTTGAGGTTGCCGAGATTGTGGCCTCGTGACTGGTTCAGCAAGGCACCCATCGCCGCCCACAGCGGTGCCGCCATGCTCGTCCCGCCGTGGAACTTCCCGTCCGGGCAACCACCCGCATCCGCCTGGCAGAGTGAGAGGCCGCTGGCCGGGTCGGCATTGGCGACGACATCCGGCACCGAGCGCGTCGTGGCAGTGGTCAGACCGTCCTGGTAGGCGGGGCGGGGGAAGAAGCGACTGACGCCGAAGCCCCCCTGTCCGGTCGGCGGTGTGGCGTGGCTCCCGTCCCACCATGTCTCCCCGCCATAGGTCAACCCTGTGCCCAGCGTGGCAGTTGTGCCGCCGATGGCGGTGGCGTGGGGAGCGTCGGCGGGGACACCGACCGTGTTGGCGCTGCCGTCCAGGCAGGAACTGCCGCTGTCGCCGCTGGCGTTGAAGATGCTCACGCCGCTCGCTGACGCATTGGCGAAGATGGCGTCAATGCTCTGGACATCGGCGAGGCTGGTCTGATCTTCGCAATAGCTATAGGAGTTGCTGATCACCGTATCGCCATCGTTGAGCATCGCGTTGAAGAGCGACTGGAAACTGGTCGTGCCCGGTGCGTCGTAGACGACGACCTTCGCCGCTGGTGCGACGCTCATCACGATGTCAATATCGAGCAGTGCCTCGGTCTCGCCGGGGCCGGGGGAGGCGACGCCGCCGTTGACGGCCACCTTGCTCAACTGGTTGATGCGCCCTGCCGGGGCACCGGTCAGGTTCAGATAGGCGCTGACATCGGCGGCGTTGAAGGTATCGTACTCCAGCAGGCCGATCTTCTGCCCGGCACCGGGAGCGGCCGCAGCCGACGGCGTCCTCGCCGGCTGCCCATTGAGAGAGAAAGGATTGCAAAATGGTATCTGCTGATACGCTATGAGACTAAGAAACGAGGCGTCATAGTCGAGGCATCCGAGTTCGTAGAGTAATGCAGCGAAGAACCCTCCTACATAACAGATGGTGTGAATAATCTTGCCATAGGGCTGTTCTATGCACTTACCGGCTCCCGTGATTACCTGTGCGTTTGGCTGGGGCTGGGCGAGGTTGGAAAGACCCGCCACCGCCTGGATGTTCTTCGCGATGCTCCCCGGTACTGCCGGGTCCTGATCGTTCGCGTAGAAACTCCGACTCCCCAGTTGGTAGTCCCCAATCTGGATCGCGAACGCTTTCTCCGCCTGCGTTCTCCCCCCCGTCACTGTCAACGTCAGCCGGTTCGCCGATCCCTCAACCAGGGTGAACCCCTGCTGCTGCAAGTACGCCAGCGTCGCGTCGTACGCCTGCTGGCTCGGCCCGAACCGCTTTGTCACTTCCGCCTGGCTGAGGAACGTGCCGTGGTTCGCCGAACGGGGGTTCTCGATGTCCGCGAGGAAGCGCTGGAAGCCTGCCTCGTCGGTGCGATTGAGCACGACGGTCAGGGTGAGCGGTGGGTCGGTGGCGGCGGCCTGCGCGCTGCGGGCGGCCTTGGTGGCTTTGGGCAGTGCGGGCAGGGTGTGACCGGGGAGGCGCACCGGCGCGTCCGAGACCGTTTGCGCGGCGACCGGGGGGACGAGCGGGCTACCGGAGACGAGGGTCAGACCGAGCAGGATCACGAGAACGAGCAACCGTCGAAGCGTCGCCATGGTCTTCCCCTTTTGTGTCGCGCCCCCCGGCGCACTCCCCATCGTGCGCGGTCGTTGCGCACGCCCTTCAGCAAGTATGGGGCATGGGCGAACGCGACACCATGCAGTTAACCGGCAGTTTTGCTGCCGGTTGCATGATCGCTCTTCCATACAAGCGGATGCTCGAACCGATCGCGCTACCGGAGTGCGCTGATTCTTGACCGCGATAGCGCGTGTGGCAGGATCGTGCATTCCAGCGGATAATCGCCCCAGTGGGGCCGATAGATGGGAAGGAGCACGTGTGAGTACGGATAACGAACGCTCGGACGCGGTGATCGCGGGGCTGGCGGCGATCAAGCCGGCGGTGGTGCCGATGATGCCGTCCAGCACGCTCAAGCAGATCCTCAACTGGGTGATGGCACAGCCGGATATCCGCTCTTTTCCTGTCACGCGGGAGGAAGAAGCCATCGGCATCATGGGTGGCCTCGCACTGACCGAAACGCCCGCCGTCCTCATTATGCAGGACAACGGCGTCGGCAACTTCCTCACCGCGCTGACGACCTTTCCACAGGCGTATCACCTGCCGTGCTTTATGCTGATCGCGCGGCGCGGTGGCATCAATGAGTACAACTCGATGATCCATCTGATTTCGGAGCGCGTCCCCGACATTCTGGCCGCCGCCAATATCCGCACCTTCCATCTTGACGCGATGACGCCGCTCGACCAATGGACGCGCACCGTCGTCAAGGGGTATGAGTTCGCGCAGATCACGCATCGCCCCGTCGCGGTGCTCGTTAACCTGATGGGGGGCTGACCGATGGCGACCGTCTCCCGCGCTGAAGCGCTGAAAATCATCACCGAGGTCTTCCCGTACGAGCCAACGATCGTCACGCTCGGCGCGACGGTGCGCGAACTGATCGCCACGGTCGGCAAACGCGACAACGACTTCTACGTCCTCGACAGTATGGGCCTGCCCGTTGCCATCGGTCTCGGTATCGCCCTTGGTCGGTCGGAAAGCCCGGAAAAGATCGTCGTCATCGAGGGCGATGGCGGGTTGCTGATGGGTCTCTCGTCACTGACGAC
>JBBSFO010000520.1:0-4094 GCA_038238655.1 Thermomicrobiales bacterium
AAGCAAAGGATCGGCGTGCGCATCTTGTCGCCCGCGAGCGAGCGGACGGCGATGAAATCGAGGACGCGTTCCTTGACCTTCTCCAGCCCGTAATGATCCTCATCGAGGATAGCGGCGGCATGGGCGAGATCGAGATTGTCTTCCGTCTCGACGCTCCACGGCACCGTCAGCAGCCATTCGATATACGTGCGCAGCAGGCCGACTTCCGGGCTTTGCGGGTGCTGGTTTTCGAGGCGCTCCACCTGCTGAATCGCCTTGACACGCACCGCATCGGGCATATTGGCGGCAGCGATCCGCTCCCGTAAGTCGTCCGCGAGAAACTCCTCACCGCCTTCGCCTAGCTCCCGGCGGATTGCCCGCAATTCCTCCCGTAGGTAATACTCCCGCTGGGAATGATCCATACTCGCCTGCGCTTCGTTCTCGATCTTCGAGCGCAAGTCCAGTACATCCAGTTTGTCCGCCAGCATCGCATGAACGCGCGTCAACCGGGCAAGCGGGTCCACGATCTCGATCACCTGTTGGCGTTGCGCCGGGGTGTATTCCGGCGATGAGGCGATCAGGTCCGCGAGGTGACCCGGCTCCTCGATTGAGCGTACGAGGTCCGAGACTTCTTCGGGGATGTTCGGCAGAAGCGCGATATAGCGTTCGACGAGCGCCGTGACCGCGCTCATCATCGCCTTTGCCTCGACGGTGCCGACATCGGTGTCGGGCTGCTCGCGTACCCAGGCGAGCAGGTACGGCCGCTCGCGCACGATGCTCTCAACCACACCGCGACCAAGCCCTTGAATGAGATATTGGGGTGGCCCTTGCCGCCGAATTGGCTGCAACAGTTCAGCAATTACACCCACCGTCGCGCGGGGACTGCCGTGATCTGTCGCTGTTGTGTCGACATTCGCATCCGTGGCTTCGTCGTCGCGCATGACGAGGCGGTTGATCCACTCGTTTGGCGGCTCCGGTGCGCGCCGCTCGACGAGGACGAGAATCCGGCGATCCCGCTCGAATGCCCGCGCGACTGCCGCCTCCGCCCGCTCGTCGTCGAGGATGAGCGGCGCGGAGATCTGCGGCAAGACCACCGCCTCCGACACGAGCACAACCGGCAAGGTCATCGCGGGGCTGGCAATCTGTTCGGGGGCGGGCATTACCCGCTGGGTGCGCGCTCGCCCGGTCCGCCGTTGCATGTGATCCCTTCTCAGTAGTCAGTAGCCAGTAGTCAGAGCCGGATTTACTGACTACTGGCTACTCATTTAGCCGTTCATCTGGGCGATCATAAAGGCGTAGATATTCCCCAGTCGTGCCGGGGTGAGGTTCTGATTCGGGTCGTCCTTGAAACTGGCGTGCTTGTCATTGTTCATGAACGCGGTGACGAATTTCGCGGTCGTGTCCAGTTGCTGCTTGACGACCAGGCCACCATTACCGACGAGCGACTGCTGCGTCGTATCATTCGCGACGCCGTTGTTGCCGTGGCATGCCTGGCAACTGCGGACATAAATATTCTGGCCCGTCGTGGCATTCCCCGTTGGGGTTTCCGCCAGTTTGAAACTGCCGCTCGTGACCTGCGCGGCGGCTACGACCGTCGGCGTATCGGTCGGTAAACGACTTTTCGCCGCTTCCGATTCGGGAATGCGCCCGCACGCGGAAAGGATCAGACTGATACTGAGCAGACCAAGGACCGTCATGGCGACGATCCGTCCGCGCGCCGAGATTCCCGCAAGTAGACGCATTGCTCCTCCCGCTTCCCTCATCACGCGTCGCAGGATGCGCACCCCACGTCATCCCCATTCCCCGCCCGAAACTGATGCCGGTAAGTATACGGACGCGCCCCCCGCTGTCAACGAGGGGGAAGAACTGAGGACTGAGGACCGAGGACTGAGCGGGGACGGCCCGAGCTGCTACAGTGATCGAGGTATACGGCATGGTGTCGAGCAATGCTGGGCGCATAGGAGGCAGCGGCTGCAGGATCCTCAGTCCTCAGTCCTTCTCACCCCTTCCATGTCTTGCGGAGGACGCGAATCCAGTTCTCGTGCGCGAGTTTGCGGAGCGAGGCGTCATCGTAGCCGTGGTCCTTCAAGGCGCGGACGAGGTTGCCGAGTTTCGATGCATCGCTCACATCCTGCGGCATCGTCGCCCCATCGTAGTCGGAGCCAAAGCCGACGCGGTCAATGCCGAGATGCTCCACGAGATACTCAAAATGGCGCACCATCGTTTCGAGTGGCATCGCCGGATCGTTGTTGCCATCGGCGGTAAGGAAGCCGACATTGTAATTGACGCCGACCATGCCGTCCGACTCTTTGATTGCCGCGAGTTGCTTGTCCGTCAGATTCCGCGGGCTGGCCGAGAGCGCGTGGGCATTCGAGTGTGTGGCGACGAGCGGTGCATCCGTGAGCGCGGCGATGTCCCAGAAGCCTTTTTCGTTGAGGTGCGAAAGATCGAGCATCACGCCGAGCCGGTTGCACTCGTGGACGAGCGCCTTGCCAGCATCGGTCAGGCCCGGCCCGGTATCCGGCGTTTGGCCGAACTTAAATGGCACACCTTCGGCGAAAATATTCGGGCGGCTCCAAACGGGGCCAATCGAGCGCAAGCCAGCCTGGTAATAGACCTGCAAGGCATTCAGTTCCTCGTCAATTGCTTCCGCACCCTCGAAGTGCAGGATCGCGCAAAACGTCCCGGAGGCAAGCGACTGTGCCAGTTCGTCCGCCGTCCGCACGATTTTGACTTGCCCCGCGGATTGCTCCTCGATACGAAAAAGGCGAGTGGTCATCTGCATCGCGACGCGGGTCGCTTCATCGAGTTCAGGCGTCGCCGGGCGGGTCGCCGGATCGTTGAAGGCGGACGCGAACGAGGTGAGATCCGTTGCTGCGGCTGGTCGCTTGCCGGGCACAAAGACCGCGAAAAAGCCGCCGCCCAAGCCACCCTCTTTCGCGCGCGGGAGATCAATATGGCCGCGTTCGCTCCGTGTGAAGAAATCGCGCTCGGTTCCCGGTTCCCGGCCCGGTAAGTCAAGGAGTGTATCGTTGTGACCGTCAAAAACGAGGGGAAATGCCGCGTCAGCCATCCGAGCTATCCTTTCCACATAGTGTCCGTCATTGTCACTCGCGTTGCAGCGCCGCAGTGGCAGTTAGTCTATCACCGGATGCCCGCTAACAAGGATGTGTGGAATCGCTGACTGCGCTAGACGACACGACTTACAACAGCGAGTTCCGGTGCATCTGGCCCGACATGCACCGTGCGCTCGCGTTGCGCGTTCTCCGCGTTTGTGGCGCGGTCGAGCAGCCACTCCGTGTGCTCCTTCGAGGCATTGATATGCGCCTGCACGGCGGCGAGCAGCGTGTCCCGGTCGCCAGCGGCAACCGCACACACAATCGCCGCGTGCTCCGCATGCGCGCTGTACGACCGCCGCAGCACCTCGTCCTCGCCGGGATAGTAGATGCGTCCGACACTCATGCGCGCCAGTATCACCTGGTGGAGATCGAGCAGCACGGCATTATTCGTCAGACCGATGAGGAGTGCGTGCAATTGGAGGTCGAGCGCGAAGTACGCGGAGTAATCGAAATCCGCCGCAGCCGCGCCCGTGATGACCGCCGTGCTGCGGTCGAACACCGCCTGCATTTCCGGCGTGATTCGATGGAGTGATCCGACCGTTGCGTGTTGCACCGCCCAGGATTCGATCATCATGCGCGTCGCGACGAGGTTCCATAGCACGGTCGGCGTGAGCGTGGCAACGTAGGTGCCGCGCCGACTCCGTAAAACGACCAACCCTTCGGACGTGAGCCGGTTAATGGCATCCTTGACGGGCGTGCGGCTGACGCCGAGGTCGTCCGCGAGTTGCTGGACATCGAGCTTGTCGCCGGGCAGGAAGGCATGATGCATGATGCGCTCCTTCAACCATTGGTATACCTTGGTTGTCAAATCGCTATGCTCGATCACGCGCTCCCCTATGAAACGAGTAACGAGTAACGAGTAACGAGTGGCATGGCCCCCGTCTCGTTACTCGTTACTCGTTACTCATTACATAGGGGGGCGCGTGATCGAGCATAGCGATTTGACAACCAAGGTTTACCAATGGTTGAAGGAGCGCATCATGCATCATGCCTTCC
>JBBSFO010000521.1:0-4077 GCA_038238655.1 Thermomicrobiales bacterium
CGTGCGGGTATCCCGCAGCGGCGCTGGCTTCGTGCGCGACTGCGTTCAGGTAGGATACGCGGCATACCTCGTCAGAGGATGGGGGCTCTCCCGCAGTCCCGATGACGCTGTGGGAGCGGTAGACTAAAGGGACAGTAGTCCCACTCTCACCTGACCACACTCGTGGTCCGCAAGGTCTTCATGCTCACGAAATGCCTCTTCCCGCACTTACACTCATTGCACCTTGACAACGTCGCTCTTGACGGAAGCGTCGTCACGCTCACGGTCGCGAGCAGGCGTGTAGGCGCTCGCTGCCCGCTCTGTGGCCGCCGATCCACGCGGGTGCACTCCCGCTATCAGCGGGCCGTGTCCGACCTTCCTGCCAGCGGGCGTGTCGTCATGCTGCTGGTCTGGGTCCGGCGATTCCGTTGTATGACGCGCTCGTGCCCGCGGCGCATCTTTGCTGAACGCGTGCCGCATGTGGCTGCCCCGCACGCCCGCAAGAGCCACGGCTTCCGCCTGGCCTTGCAGCAGATCGCCTTCGCCGCCGGTGGCGAGGCCGGTGCCCGTCTGGCCCGCTCTCTGGGCATGCCGACCAGTCCTGACACGCTCCTCCGCCTCATGCGTGCTGCCCCGTGCGCGGAGCCGGATCAGCCGACCGTCATTGGCATCGACGACTGGGCATACAAGCGCGGTTTGCGCTATGGCACCATCGTCTGCGACCTGGAGCGGCATCGCGTGATTGACCTGCTCCCCGAGCGATCGGCGGAGAGCACCCGACTGTGGCTGGAGGCACACCCGACGGTCGCGGTGATTGCGCGGGATCGGGGCGGTCTGTACGTCGACGCGGCCACCCGCGGTGCGCCCCAGGCTGTTCAGGTTGCCGACCGCTGGCATCTGGTCGACAACCTGGCCGATGTGCTCGAGAAGTTCCTGCTGCACAGGAGCCCGCAGCTCAAAGAGGCAGCCGCTGCCGTTGTGGCCGCCGCGGTCGACCCGGATGACCTGCGCGGGCCGGTGGATACAATCTACCAGGGCAAGCGCCGCACGCCGCAGCCCCGCCTGTGGGAGCGGCGCCAGGAGGCGGAGCGCGAGCAGCGCGTGGCGGTGCGGCGGGCCACATACGCGCAGGTGCATGACCTGCACGCGAAGGGGGCGACGCCGATGGACATCGCGCGCACGGTCGGCGTCGCCCGCACCACGGTCTACCGCTACCTGCAGGCCCCGCCGCCAGAGAGCAGGCGCCCATACCGGCACGGCCGGCAACGAGTGCTAGAGCCCTGGGAACCCTATCTGCTCAAACGGTGGGAGGAGGGCTGCCGCACGGCGACGCGCCTGTGGCGTGAGATCCGGGCCATGGGCTTCGCGCACTCGATCACGTGCGTGCAACGCTTCTGCGTGCTCCTCCGCCTTGAAGGCCCACCGCCCCGCACGCTCCGACGGGCGCAGTCGTCCTATGCGAGCGTGCGCGGTCCATCAGCGCGGCAGGTCGCTTCGCTCGTCGTGCAGCGCGCCGAGCGCCGCACCGCCGAGCAGGCGTGCTATCTGGAGCACCTCCTGCGCCTCGATCCGACCGTGGCGGCCGCCAACCTGTTCGCGCAGGACTTCCTGACTATGGTACGAGAGCGACAGGGCTACCGACTGGGTGGCTGGATCGCGGCGGTGAGCGAAGAAGGGCCGCCCGAGCTGCGGCGATTTGCGCATGGGCTGCGCGACGACTATGCTGCCGTCCAGGCCGGTCTGACCCTGATCCACAGCAACGGCCAGACTGAGGGCCAGATCAACAAGCTGAAACTGCTGAAGCGGAGCATGTATGGGCGCGGTAAGCCGGATCTTCTCCGGCAGCGGCTGCTGCAGAGCGCATAACTGCCGACGCAGCGTCGGGTGGAGGTTGCTGTGACGCCTGAGCCACCGTGTTACGATGCGAGCATGATCGAGCTTGTCACGGGCCGCGAGGTGGTGCGCAAGCGCCCGGCATTCTTCCTCGGCCCCTTGGACCCGTACGCCACACATCGCCTCATCCGGTGCGCCATCGACGGCCTGCTCTGGCACTATCAACGCTTGGATCAAGCGCTGGATCGCATTGCCGTGGGCTTGGCGGACGATGGGAGCGCTACGGTAACGAGCCACAGCCGGGGGACGGCTCTTGTGCGTGGGCATGAGGGCCGGCAACTCTTCCAGCGCGAGCTGCAAGAGCTCAGCGTCGGTGTGCAAGGCTTATTCATCCTCAACGCGCTGTCGGCCCGTCTCGACGCTGCAGCGCGGACCGCCGACGATCTATGGCATCACTTCACCTTTGACCAAGGGCTGCTTCGACACGAAGAGGTGCGGGTACAGGCAACCGCGGCAAGCGCGGACATCCGCCTTGCCTTCTGGCCAGACCACAACATCCTAGAACGTGGAATCTTTGACCTCACGCGTACACTTGATCAGGTACGCCCGTTCGCAGACAGCAATCCCGAAGTCGCAATCGACGTGACCGGCGGCCATCTCGATGCTCAAGACGTCTGAATAGGCGCTACTTACCTCTTTCTTTGTCATCGGGACTGCGGGAGAGCCAGGATGGGGTACACATGTGGGGCGTACTTTTGGCGGATGGATCCGCCCCAGCGAGGGATTTTGCAGCGTCTCGCGGCGTCTGGCTGAGGCAGCCGCCCCTGGGTTCCGCAGCGGCTGATTGCCGTGTTCAGTGGGGCTGCTGGCTGGGTGTCCTTCGCTGCTCGCGCAACCGGCGCATGCGCTCGGCGGCGGCGTCTCGGTCGTCCTGCCGTCGCCACTGCTCAAGCAGCCGCTTGCAGTGAGCGCAGTAACGGGGCGTCGGCCCGGGGTAGCGCAGTTCCGTGACGGTGTGTTCGCAGGAGGGAAACTGGCAGGTGTAGGTGACTTCGCGCTGCGTGAGGGTGCGCCTATGCGTCCCCACCTGGATCGTCTTCTCCGCCATGATGGCACCAAGTACCCGCTGGCCGCCGTTGCGCAGGTATCCCAATGCAAGCATGTTACCAATGTTCGCGTATACTTACAAGTATGTGCGAACATTAACCGATGCGTGTGCGCGTGCAGAGATCACTAGCCGGCCGCTACGGGGCGAACAGCCGCCCTTGCACGCTCGGGGCGGCCACGCGTCGGCGCGGTGCCAGCGGCGGGAGGTGGAGGGTCAGCGGCCAGTCGGCCTCCAGGCCGGGCAAGTAGCCTTGCGGCGAGGGATACCGATTGGGGAACAGCCGCGCCTGGCTGAGGGCGTGGATGTGCCGCCCATCGGGCGCATAGGCGACCTGGTACTGGGCGAGGAGTTCGTCCTCGTAGGTGAGCGAGAGCACCTCGCCGAACAGCCAGGCCGCGCCGTGCCGGCCCGCGAGACCGCGCTCGCCGTAGATGCGCCAGTGGCGGAACCGCAGATAGCCGTTCCGGTCGAAGCAGCGATCGGCGCGCAGCTGGAACAAGCGGTCGAGCGTTTGGGGATCGCACCACATGCCTTTGACCCAGCCGAGCACGGCCTGCGGGCTCCGCTTGCCGTCCGTGCGCTTGAGGTGGGCGAAGTGCTTCTGCGCGTTGTAGTCGTGCAGGAAGCGTGCGTGCACTGCCTGCATCTCCTCCCAGGTGGTGGCCTTCGCAAAGTCGGCGTCAGCCATGCGCCGGAGGGTGTTGAAGTGGGTCTCAATGTAGTTCTGCCAGGGCTGGCCGACGTCAATCCGATGGCGCTCGATCTTCAGGTAGTCGTAGATCCGCTGCACCGCATGGGCCTTGAAGATACTGCCGCCGTCGCTCACGATGGCCGTCGGGCAGCCGTAGACGCGCAGCGCCTCGCGCAAGACGAGGAGGAAGGCCGTGAGGTCCTGGCGTGGCGAGAGGATGCTGGCCAGCAGGGCGCGGCTGTAGTTGTCCAGGACGGAGATCACATAGACGGTCTTGCGGTGCTCGAGTTGGTGATCCTCGATGTATCGCACGTCAACGGACCAGTACTCGTGCCGGTAGCTGGCCGCGAAGGGCATTGTTTTCGGCTCGCGCGGCTGAGCGTGGGCGGGCGCGGGCAGACCCACGGCACGATTCTGGGCCAGAATACGCCCACAGGTGCGCGGGCTGAGGTGAATGCCCAGCCCC
>JBBSFO010000522.1:0-4075 GCA_038238655.1 Thermomicrobiales bacterium
CCAGATGCCCGCCTGCAACTGCGCGAGCGGTCGCGTCGGCGGGCAGAAGAGCGTGCCGTCGCCCGCGCGGTACGCCCCCTCATCGTAGACAGCCTGCGAGGAGGCGACGACGACCTTGCGGACAGGCAAATGCGCATCGCGGATCGTTTCGAGCAGCAGTGCGGTGCCGTACGAATTGACCTCGATATACTTGGCGATCTCCGGCATGTAGCCGCCGTACGCCGCCTCATGGAAGACGACATCCACGCCATCGAGCGCGGCGCGCAGGGCGGCGCGGTCGCGGACATCGCCGGTCTGGTAGTCGGCGTGCGGGTTCAGCCAGGCCGGCGGGCCGTTGCGGTGCGTCTGCGGCTCGAAATTGTCGAGCACGCGTACCTGCCAGCCTTCCGATATGAGCAGATCAACGATATGCGAGCCGATCAGCCCCGCACCGCCGGTCACGAGCGCTGTTGCCATCAATCCTCACCTCCTGCCGCGAGATACTCATGCGTTGGTGGATTGAATTGCCGGGGCGCGATGACTTCCCAAAGACACAGGCGATGGAACGCGGCGGCGGTGGCGGGTGCGTCGTGTGGCCCGGCGAGGTACGCGGAGAGACGACGCAGATCGGCTACCTCATCCACGTCCCAGGTTGCAGCAAGGGAATGCAAGGAGATGTCGCGTGCCCGCGCATTGGCGCGCAGGTCGTCGTAGACCGTCGTCGTGCTCATCGGTACCGCGCCGAGCAGGTCCACCCCGCACCGCTGCCCGATCAGGCTGTAGCCGCCATCGTACGTCGGCGTCAGGACCGCCATCGCGTCGTCCAGCGCGGTGAACGCAGCGGCAACAGTGCGCGCGGGCAACTGCGGCGAGTCTGAGGCGATCAGGACGGTTTGATCGTAGCCGCGCGCCGTAGTCCAGCGGAAGATGTGGCGCTGCCGCGCGGTCCAATCCGTGCCCTGCTGGGGGAAATAGCCGTCCGCCGCGCCAACAAGGGCGGGGAAGTCGGCTGTCGTGGGTGCGAAGGCCCAGAGGAGGTCGTAGGAGCGCGCTGCATGCCGGAAACGTGCGGCGAGATCGGTCAGAAAGGCGCGATACAACTCCACGGCCCGCGCATCGCCGATGGTACGTCCGAGCCGGGTCTTCACATTGCCCGGTACCGGTTCCTTCGCGCCGATGACCAGGGCGCGGTGCGGTGTGACGGCGATACTCATGTGGAAACCTCACCCCCTGCCCCTCTCCATCGCGATGGAGAGGGGAGAATACGGAACGTCGGGACAGGTACGGCCTTGAGCGGTCATCGCGTACTCGCGATGACTTCGGCTCCCCCTTCCCGTATCGGGAAGGGGGTTGGGGGGGTAGGCAGCCACCCTGCGTATCGGTACGCGGTCTGGAGAATGACAACAGCCGCCTTGATACTTCCACGAATGGTGCCACCGACTTTCGACTTTCCACCGGCGCGCTTTCGATACGAGACCGGCACTTCTCGCACCCGCAGTCCCGCGCGGGCCGCTTTGACGAGCATTTCGGTAGACCAGCCGTAGGTCCGCTCGTGCATGTCGAGCGCGGTGAGGGCGTCGGCGCGGATGGCGCGGAAGGGGCCGAGGTCGGTGATCGCAAGACCGTAGCGCCGGAGAATGCGCGCCGCCAGCCAGTTGCCGAAGCGCTGCTGCGGCGTCAGCGCGCCCGGTTCGACGTTGCCGCGCGCCCGCGAGCCCATCACGAAATCCGCATCGCCCGCGAGGACGGGCGTGAGAATCGCGTGCAGATCGCTTGGCACATCGCTCGCATCGCCGTCGAGCAGGACGATCACGGTCGCGCCGAGTCGCCGGGCAAGCGCGACGCCCGCCGCGCAGGCCGCGCCGTAGCCGCGCTCCGGCTCGGTGACGACGACCGCCCCCGCTTCCCAGGCGACGGTTCCCGTATCGTCCGTGCTGCCGTTGTCCACGACGATGACCTGGTACAGGAGATCGCGCGGCAGGTTCCGCACCACCTGGCCGATGACGGCTTCTTCGTTGAGTGCGGGAATAACCGCAATGACACGCGATTGCACGGGAGCACCCCCTGATCGAAACACACGGTTCGACATTGGTAGGATGCGCGCCGGGCGTTACTCGCCGCTTGCCAACTTCTTACCGTTTTCTTACGCTCTCCTGTTACAAGGGAAGGAGCGTGCTTTTTTGTCGCCGGGAGCAGTCCCGCAACACGCGTGCCGTGAAAATGAAACGATTTGTACGGCGCGCGCGTGTATGGAGTAACGGGCACGCATGACGCGTGTTTTTCGGTGTTGCCAGACGATGTTGCCACAAAAAGTGGGACGAGACAGCGGAGGCGTAGTAGTGAGCGAGCGAGAACGAGTACAACTCCTGCTCTGGCGAGCGGGATTCGGCGCGACACCGGCGCAGGTGGACGTTGCTACCGCGAAGGGGTATACGCAGGTGGTTGAGGATGTGCTGACGTATCCCGATACGTCGGCACAAGCGCCGGATTTGCCGCCCTGGCCCACCGCGCCCAGCGCCTTCCTCGGCGCGGACGAGAAAGCCAACTACACCAAAGCCGTGCTCGCCGCTCAGCGTGCCCGGCAGGACGCCCGCGCGAACGGCAACCGGATGCTGCTCGCATGGTGGGCGGACCGGCTCCGCACCAGCCCGACACCGTTGCAGGAGAACCTGACGCTTTTCTGGCACAACCACTTCGCCACCGCGCTCGACAAGGTGGACCGGCCCGCGTACATGCTGACGCAAAACCAGTTGCTCCGGGAAATGGGCGCGGGAAAGTTTGTTGATCTCCTGATCGCCGTCTCCAAAGACCCCGCGATGCTGATCTGGCTGGACGGCCAGTCCAATATTAAGGGGCATCCGAACGAGAACTGGTCGCGCGAGGTGATGGAACTCTTCACCCTCGGCATCGGCAATTACACCGAGCAGGATGTCCGCGAAGGCGCGCGGGCCAGCACCGGCTGGACGCTCTCGTACGACGGCAAAGTCGCCTTCAACTCCCAGCGCTTCGACAATGGCACGAAGACGATCCTCGGTCAGACCGGCGCGTTCAATCTGGACGACTTCTCGCGCCTGCTCGCGAACAAGCCACAGACGGCGAAGCGAATTGTGCAGAAACTCTTTGTCTGGTTCGTCGGTGACGACCCAACCGATGGCGACCTCGCGCCGATGATTGACGCGTGGAACCAGTCGGGCGGCGAAATCCGCAGCGTTTTGCGCGCGCTGTTCACGAGCGATGCCTTCACCGTCGAGCGGGCGACCAGCGCACATGTCAAGAATCCCGCCTCTTGGACCGTTGGTATCCTGCGCGGGCTAACAGTGGACATCACAGGCGAGCAATTGGTTGGCCTGATGGCGGCGCAGGATATGACGATCTTCCGCCCGCCGAATGTCAGCGGCTGGCCAACCGGCATCGCATGGATCAGCCCGTCCAATCAGGTCAGCCGCTTCAATCTCGCCGGTGGCCTCGTCACCAAGGCAGGACTGCTTTCCGGCAAGGCGGACGATGCCTTCCTCGACGAAATTGCGGACCGCCTTGGCGGCATCCCGGTCGCGGACGATCTGCGCGGCAAACTCGTCGCCCTCGGCAGCGGCCCGGATGGTAAGCGCGTCATCACCCAGATACTTCTCGCGGGGCCGGGCTACCAGACGCGATAGGTCGAAGCCGGGGAAAACCGCAGAGGCGCAGAGGACGCAGAGAAACGCAGAGTGAGAAGAGTATAAGGGAAAGACAAGTGTCTCCCCTGCGATCCTCTGCGCTTCTACGGTTCAAGCGGTTTGGTTCCCAGATCATCGAAAATGAAACTCTCTACCATGCACTCGCGTGTAAGGATTGAAAACGCATGACGGGCATCAGTGCGGTGAAAAGGAATGCGATGCGCTCTGCTACAACAGGTTTTGTGTCAACTGGAGGCACCGATGGGTGATCGTGAACGTGTACAATTGCTGCTCTGGCGGGCCGGGATGGGCGCCACCCCCGCTCAGGTAGACGCAGCGACCGCGAAGGGCTATGCCGCTGCGGTGGACGATATGCTCAACTATCCCGACGCGTCGGCGAATGCGCCGGACTTGCCGGCGTGGCCCGCCGAGCGCAAGGG
>JBBSFO010000523.1:0-4073 GCA_038238655.1 Thermomicrobiales bacterium
ACGCCGCTATGCGTCGGCTGCCCGCTCGCCGACCGTTGCGCGTATTGGAAGGAGCATGCCGCATGACTACGGGAACGATGACGACCTTTCGCGAGCGATTGAACGGCGCGGTGGCGACACATGGCTCGCTTCTCTGTGTCGGCCTCGATCCGGAAGTGGCGAAACTACCCGCCGCGCTCCGCTCCCTGCCTGCGGCAGAGGCGCTCGCGACCTTTCTCCACGGCATCATCGCGGCGACCGCCGATCTCGTCTGCTGCTACAAGCCGAACCTTGCCTTCTATCTCGCGCACGGCGCGGCAGGTTGGGACGTGCTGCTTGGGTTGCGCGATGTGATCCCAGCGCATATTCCGATGCTGCTCGACGCGAAGTTCGGCGATGTCGGCTCGACCGCCGAGATGTATGCCCGCACCGCCTTTGATGTCGTCCGTGCGGATGCGGTGACGGTCAGCCCGTATGTCGGCGGCGATGCATTGGTGCCCTTCTTCGCCCGCGATGACCGCGCGGCGTTCGTCCTCTGCAAGACCTCCAATCCCGGTAGCGGCGATTTGCAGGATCTTCCGCTCGCGAGCGGCGAATCGGTCTCATTACGAATCGCCGACCGTATCCGGGAATGGGGAGCGGCGCGCGGCAATGTCGGCGCGGTCGTCGGTGCGACCTATCCCGCGCAGATGGCGGCGATCCGTGCGGCGCTGCCCGATGCACCGCTCCTCGTACCCGGCATCGGCGCGCAGGGCGGCGATCTGGAGGCGTCGGTGCGCGCCGGGATGAATCGAGAGGGCGCGGGCATGCTGATCAGCGCGAGCCGGAGCGTCCTCTATGCCTCCGCAGGCGGCGACTTCGCGGATGCCGCGCGGGCCGAGGCTTCGCACCTGCGCGACGCGATCAATGCCGCACGCCATCATGCGTGAGATGGCGGCGATCACATACGGGCCATATCACGAGCGCGACGATGATGCGGTCGTAGCGCTCCTCAACCTCATCACGGACGATCTCGGCCTGTCGGTGTTGGCGGGCGCGACCGCGAAACCGTCCCGGACGATTTTCGTCGCGCGCGATGGCGTGATGACGGTCGGCGTCATCGTTCTCGCACTGATCGCGTGGAGCGGCGACGCGCACATTCGCTTCCTTGCCGTTGATCCCGCGTATCAGAGTCGGGGAATTGGCGCGGCGCTCGTCGCTTGGGCACGCGAAACGGCAGTCGTCGCCGGGATGCGTCACCTCTACGTGGACACATCGCACGACAACGTGCGGGGCATGCAGTTCTACATCCGGCAGGGGTTCGTCCCCGAAGTCTGCCGGTTCGACTTCTACAAGCTGGGACTGCACCAGATCAATCTCTGGCTCGATCTGCCGTATACCGGCGCGGCGCGGACGGGGAGCGGCGGCGATGGCCGCGTGGCGCAGACCGGCCCCGCGACCACGATTGGCCGCTACCGCGATTCCGACCGGCAAATCGTCGTGTCGCTGATTGACGCGATCACTTGGCAGGGTGACGGTCTCGGCGTGCTGGAAAACGCGCTTCGCAACAGGAGCGAGTGGGAAATCTTCGTCGCGCGCGATGGCGACACGCCGGTCGGCACGCTCCTACTGCACAGTACCCGCTGGAATGCGACCGCGCACATCGGCATGCTTTCCGTGCTGCCGGAGTACCAGAGCCGGGGCGTCGGCGCGGCGCTCGTCGGGGCGGCGACATTGCTCGCGCGGGAACAGTCATTGCGGCGGCTGACCGTCGGTACCGGGCACGCGAACTGGCGGGCGCAACTTTTCTATCTGCGCAACGGCTTCATCCCCGAAATCTGCCGCCACGACCTCGGCGGACGCGGCGTCCACGAAGTGCAACTCTGGCAGGACCTGTAAAGCCGCCGAGACGAAACCAGAGAGAACCGCAGAGGCGCAGAGGACGCAGAGACCGCAGAGGAAAGATACGTAGGACAGATACTTTCGGGACAACTTCCTCTCCCCGCCAGAACATGCATCCCAGTGTGTCTATGCCCTGATTCATTTTTTGTTCGCTCTCTGCGCTCTCTGCGTCCTCTGCGCCTCTGCGGTTCTCCCCGGTGTCTCAATCGCCGCCTCGACGCGGGCGCGGTTCGGGCCGACGAGGAAGAGATGTTCGTGGTTCCGTAGGTGGGAAACCGCGCCGACTTTCTCGCCGCTCGGGTTGAAGATGCCGATCTGCGCGCCGACGTAGCGTTTGAAGTCGAGGGCTACCGAAGCGACATAGCCCCTTCCGTCGAGCATCGCAGTGATCTCTTCCCGCGTGAAATATCCTTCGGAATTGAACGAGACGAGGAGATAGGGCGCGTGGATCGCGTTCAGCAAGTCTGCGAAGACCGTGCCGGCCTGCTTCTTCGAGTTGTACGCGCTCTTTTCGGTGCGGCAATCTTCCCGCTTCTTCGCGATGCCGTAGGTTGGCGGCGCATCGTTACGGACGAATGTCTCCCAGATGTGGTAGTTGCTGAAATAGGAATGCTGGTTGTAGGGCGGGTCAATGTAGACGAGGTCAATATCCGTGTCGAGTTGGCGCACGAGGTCATTCGCGTCCATCCGCGTCACAGCGCCACTACCGGGGAGCAGATCGGGCAGGCGCAGTTCGAGCGTGTTGTAGGAGCGGGCCGACCACCCTTTCAAGTAAGCCATTTGCAACCCGGTCGTTGAATCCACGCGGTCGGCGGCTTCGATCAGGGATGTGAGCAGGATTGCCCGCTCGGTTTCGTCAGCCGCTACCACGTCTATCCCCGCGCGAATAGCGTCCATCCTCATGCCATTGAACGGCTGGAAGTAGCGCGATTCCTCGCAGAATGTTGCGGTGAAGTATCCATGCAGCGGCGGGAGCGCCATCAGTTCCGCGCGTAGATCGTGGAGTCGCGCTTCGTCCATCGTGGCGGCATCCGTCGCGATATAGGTCGTGCCGAAGACCTCGCTGTAGGTCGCGAGATCATTGCTGTGTACCTGCAGCCCGCACCGCTTCAAGGCTTGCCCGATCCGCGTCGTGCCCGCGAACAGATCGCAGACCCGGCGCACATCGGGCAGACTGCACACGATCCTGTTAATGTATGGCGCGAGTGTCCGCTTCGAGCCGATGTACTTAATCATGGCGGGGAACCTCACCCCCGGCCCCGCGTGCTGCTACACTGGCGGACGCCGGGGGCGTGTCGCAGTCGGTTCGAAGCAATGCAGGAGGAGTAGGTATGGCGGAATACATTGTGCGGCTCTATTTCAAGGGGGGCATGACGATAGACGTGCCGATCACCCTGGCGGAAGACGAGGAGCCGGACTTGACCTGGTTCCTCGGCGAATCAAGCGATCCGGACGAGCGGACTGCCGTGCTCACCGAGGGCCAGTATGCATGGAAATCGGCGGACGTGCTCGCCGCCGAATGGTACGAGAACGAATCGGCCGCGAGCGACGCCGCCGAAGGGCCATAGAATACAGTAGCATCGGTCGGGCAAAGGATGACGGCGGCCTTGCGGCCGCCGCCGTCGTGCATTGGAGGCCGGTCGCCGGTCGCCGGTCTAGTCGTCCCCAGTGCTCGCCTCTAAGACCTGATCGGTTGCTGGGGCGACGCTCTCGGTCGTCAGGCGGGCGAGCCGTGTCCAGGCAAGCTGCCGCCGTGCTTCCATCAGGGCGTCGTACTCATCCACCGGCAGGATCGCGACCTGTGGCCTTCCGTGTGCGGCGACAATCACTGCGCTCTTGCCATTCCGCACCTGATCAATGACTGCACCAATGTTGCGCTGAAACTCCGTTGACGAAATTGTCTTCGTCTTGGCCTCGGCCATGCTGCCCTCCCACGCTGACGGCATTGCGACACCGGCACATCGCTCACCGTTGGCCTGTACGCACGACGTGTACGTACACCCGTAGTATATGGCATCTGTGGGTAACGCGCAAGAGGGGTAGGCTGTGCAAATCCCGTAGTACCCGGACAAAGCAAGCGGCGGGCGCTTCCGCCCGCCGCTTCACTGAAAGGTATCGGGATTGCCCCGGTCTTGCACGCGATGCCGACGATGCCTCTTGCAGGCGATCCTCCGCGTCCGTCTCGCCGAGCGCTTGCTCCCTTGATGTCCGTA